>QMPQ01000038.1 GCA_003648635.1 Bacteroidota bacterium
AAAAAACTGAGGCAGTGGCCAAAGAAGAGCCCAAAGCTGAAATCGAAGAACAAGCCCCAGAGGCAGAAACCAAAGAAGAAGCACCTGTTGCTGAAGAAGCACCTGTTGCTGAAGAAGCACCTGCTGCTGAAGAGGCACCTGTTGCTGAAGAGGCACCTGTTGCTGAAGAAGCACCTGTAGCTGAAGAAGCACCTGCTGTTGAAGAAGCACCTGTAGCTGAAGAAGCACCTGTAGCTGAAGAAGCAGCTCCCAAAGCTGAAAAACCTGCTAAAGAAACAAAGAGCACAAAGAAGACACCCAAGGCAGCTAACCCTGCTGATACTGGTGTTGAGGATTTTGACTGGGATGAGTTTGCAGCCAATGAGATGGATACTACAGAAGATCAGGCTGAGTTTGAAAGATTGTACACAGAAACACTTTCCACCATCTCAGAAAATGAGGTGATCGACGGTACTGTGATCTCCATGAACAAGCGTGAAGTAGTCATCAATATTGGATACAAATCCGAGGGTGTTATTTCCCTAAGTGAATTCCGCTATGATTCCGAGCTGAAGGCTGGTGATACAGTGGAAGTGTATGTGGACAGCCAGGAAGACAAGAAAGGCCAGCTGGTACTTTCCCACAAAAAAGCCAGGGCTATGCGCTCCTGGGACCGTGTCAACCAGGCACTGGATCAGGATGAAGTAATCAAGGGATACATCAAGTGCCGCACCAAGGGTGGTATGATTGTAGACGTATTCGGTATTGAGGCCTTCCTTCCAGGTTCCCAGATCGACGTAAAACCAATCAGGGATTACGATGCCTACGTTGGCAAAAACATGGAATTTAAGGTAGTAAAGATCAACCACGAATTCAAGAATGTCGTGGTATCACATAAAGCACTGATCGAAGAGGAGCTGGAGCAGCAGAAGAAAGAGATCATTGCCAAACTGGAAAAAGGTCAGGTTCTTGAAGGAACTGTGAAGAACATCACCTCCTATGGTGTGTTTATTGACCTTGGTGGTGTTGATGGTCTGATTCACATTACCGACCTCTCATGGGGCCGTGTAAATCATCCCGAAGAGATTGTTGAGCTCGACCAGAAACTGAATGTGGTTATCCTTGACTTTGATGATGACAAGAAAAGGATTGCACTGGGTCTGAAACAACTGACCCCGCATCCATGGGATTCATTGGATGAGGCCATGAAAGTTGGTGACCAGTTGAAAGGCCGGGTTGTTGTTATGGCCGATTATGGTGCTTTCGTTGAGATTGCTGCCGGTGTTGAAGGCTTAATCCACGTTAGTGAGATGTCATGGTCACAGCACCTTAGAAGTGCACAGGAATTCATGAAGGTTGGTGACGAGGTTGATGCTGTAATCCTGACACTCGACCGTGAGGAGCGTAAAATGTCGCTGGGCATGAAGCAGCTGAAGACCGATCCATGGGATAAGATTGATGAGAAGTACAGTGTTGGAAGCAGACATACTGCCAAAGTTCGCAACTTTACCAATTTCGGTGTCTTTGTGGAGATTGAAGAGGGTGTGGATGGACTGATTCATATTTCGGACCTGAGCTGGACCAAGAAAATTAAGCATCCTGCTGAATTTACTGCAATTGCAGCTGATATTGAAATAGCTGTACTTGAGATTGACAAGGACAACCGTCGACTGAGTCTTGGACACAAGCAGCTGGAAGAGAATCCATGGGATGTCTTTGAGAGCGTGTTCGGTGTTGATTCGATCCATGAAGGAACCATCATTGAGCTGATGGACAAGGGTGCCGTGATTGCATTGCCCTATGGTGTGGAAGGATTTGTTACTCCAAAACATCTTGTGAAAGAGGATGGAAGTCCTGTAAAAATGGATGAGAAATTAGATTTTAAGGTGATTGAGTTTAATAAGTCAGCAAAAAAGATTATCTTGTCTCATAGTCGCATCCACGAAGATGAAAAGAAATCTTCTAGTCGCTCACCCAAGAAGACTGAAGGTGCTGAAGTAAGGAAAGCAACCAGGAAGTTGAAAACCAACCTGGAGAAAACCACACTTGGTGATATTTCCGAACTTGCTGCCCTGAAGACTGAAATGGAACAGAAAGAGAAGAGTGCGAAGAAGAAAGAGGAAGGCGATAAGAAAGAGTAAAGTAGAACCTTTTAAAACAATTTAGTCAGCTATGGAATTCAAGATTGACAAATTTGAAAACCACACTTTGATCAAAGTTTTGGAGGAGAAACTGGATACACACATTGCTCCGACATTAAAGTCAGAACTGGTACTTGTATCAGGAAATGGTGAAAAGAACATAGTTCTTGATCTGGGCAACTGCAGGTATTGTGATTCTTCAGGACTTAGTGCTATTTTGGTGGCAAACCGACTGTGCAAGAATGCGAATGGCACTTTTGTGCTAACTGGTTTGAATGATGCGGTTGAAAGACTAATAACCATTTCGCAGCTTGACACTGTGTTAAATATTTCAAATTCCCTGGACGAAGCAGTCTCCCTGATTAAGGAGGCTGAATAACAGAGTTCCCGGGTGTCATTTGAACTAACCATACTTGGTAGCAGTGCTGCACTACCTACCTCTAAACGATTCCCAACCGCTCATCTGCTTCATGCAGGTGAGCGGTTTTTTTTAATCGATTGTGGAGAAGGGACCCAGATTCGTCTTAGACAATACGGACTAAATCCTTCAAGAATCCATCATATTCTAATAAGCCATCTCCACGGAGATCATGTTTTCGGACTCTTTGGTCTGCTCTCCACTCTTGGAATGATGGGGCGTAAGGTTCCGCTTCATCTCTATGGACCACAGTCCCTTGAGGCGTTTTCAGATTCCTACAGCAAGTTTTTTGGATCCTTGCCATTTGATCTGGAATTTAAGTCCCCATCAGAGGATGATGACTTTATATTTGAGAATGATAAACTGACCATTGAGGCGATTCCTTTAAAACACCGTATCCCCGCGTATGGCTATTTGTTCCGGGAGAAAATGAAACCATTAAATGTCCGAAAGGAGCAGATTGAAGCTATGGGCCTTGGAAGAGCCGATCTTGTCAAAGTGAAGCGGGGGGATGACTTTGTTGACGACTCCGGGGAGCGTATCCCCAATAGTCAGTTGACGTTACCGCCCTTTCATCGACGATCCTATGCTTACCTTTCAGATACACAGTTTGATCCGGAACTGGCCAAAAAGGTTAAAGGGGTAGACCTTTTGTTTCATGAGGCTACATTTTTAGAAAGGGATAAGAAGCTTGCCGACCAAACTCAACATTCCACGGCTGCTGAAGCTGCCACTCTGGCAAAATTAGCTGGGGTGAAGAAACTGTTGATTGGTCACTTCTCCAGCAGATACAAGGAGCCACTACTATTTGAAACTGAAGCAAGAGAATTTTTTGAAGATACTACAGGGGTGAATGATGGTGATATCTATTCCATACCCCTGGAGCGGCTATCCGGAGAATAATAGTAATTTTGCATCTATTGTATCATTTAAATATGAGCAGGTGAGTGAAAAGATTTTGATCCTTGATTTTGGATCCCAGTATACACAGTTAATTGCAAGAAAGGTAAGAGAGCACAATGTCTATTGTGAGATACATCCATTCAGCCACTTTCCTGAGCCTGACGAAACAGTGAAAGGGGTTATTCTTTCCGGAAGCCCTTTTTCAGTAAGAGATGAGAATGCGCCTCTTCCAGATCTAAAGGGTATTAAAGGAAAATTCCCATTGCTGGGTATCTGTTACGGGGCGCAGTATCTTTCTCATTATTATGGAGGGGAAGTGAAACAATCCAATTCCCGTGAATACGGCAGGGCCCGGTTGAGTTTTATAGATATAGAGAATCCCCTTTTGAAAAACCTACCATCCAATACCCAGGTGTGGATGTCGCATGGCGATACCATTAATACACTACCTTCCGACTGCAGGGTCATTGCAAGTACCGGCGGCGTGGAGGTAGGAGCCTATGCATCATCTGAGGAGCCAACTTTTGGATTGCAGTTTCATCCGGAGGTTTATCACACTACGGAGGGCAAGACCATTCTGTATAATTTCCTGGAAGATATTTGTAGCTGTGCCATGGACTGGACTCCCGAGACTTTTGTTGAGAGTACTGTCAATGAATTGAAGAGGAAACTGGGAGATGATAAAGTGGTTTTAGGACTTTCGGGAGGTGTTGATTCTACCGTGGCTTCCATTCTGCTACACAGAGCCATTGGGCCAAACCTCACTTGCATCTTTGTGGACAATGGCTTGCTCAGGAAAAATGAGTTTCCTGAGGTGCTTGAATCATATAAGGAACTGGGCTTGAATGTAATTGGGGTCAATGCAAGGGACAAGTTCATTGATGATCTGGAAGGGATTTCCGATCCCGAGGAGAAACGAAAAAGTATCGGGAAGAATTTCATTGAGGTATTTGATCAGGAGGCAAAGAAGCTGAAAGATGTGAAATGGCTTGGACAGGGTACCATCTATCCGGATGTTATTGAATCGGTCTCTGTAAATGGTCCTTCGGTGACCATTAAGTCGCACCACAATGTGGGCGGTTTGCCGGATAAGATGCACCTGAAAGTGGTCGAACCCTTAAGGTTGCTTTTTAAGGATGAGGTCAGAAGGGTAGGGAAGGCACTTGCAATACCTTCTTCTTTCCTGAAGCGGCACCCCTTTCCGGGGCCCGGACTGGGCATCCGGATTCTTGGTGAGATTACCAGAGAGAAGATACGCCTGGTTCAGGAGGCCGATGACATCTACATAAAGGCGCTTCAAAGGTTTGGGTTGTACGACCGGATCTGGCAGGCCGGAGCCATCCTGCTTCCTGTCCAGTCGGTGGGTGTAATGGGTGATGAACGGACCTATGAATTTGTGGTGGCGCTGAGGGCGGTTACTTCCACAGATGGAATGACCGCGGATTGGGGACATCTGCCACATGAGGTGCTTAGCGTGATTTCCAATGATATTATCAATAAGGTGCGTGGAATTAACAGGGTGGTTTATGATATTAGTTCAAAACCACCAGCAACCATTGAATGGGAATAGTCCTTTTTGCCGGGTCCTGTTCCAACTTTTTCAGGACTTGATGGTTTAATATAAACACGAGACAAAACAAATAGTATGCGTATATATAAATATATGGTGTTTGCTCTTTTAGTGCTTACACCACAGATCTTGCAGGGGCAGTATAATGTGGAAGCATTAAAGCTTGCCCAGGTGATGGAAAAGGTTAGCTCTTTCTATGTGGATTCCATTGATGAGAGCGATGTGGCGGAACGGACCATTGTTCGGATGTTACATGAGCTGGATCCGCACTCTTCATACCTGAGCAAGGAGGAGTTGGAGGAGTTGAGTGAACAGCTGGAAGGTGAGTTTGAGGGCATCGGAGTCAGTTTTAATGTTCTGGAGGATACGATATATATTATAAGGGCTATCTCCGGGGGACCTTCCGAGCGGGTCGGGATTATGGCTGGAGACAGGATTGTGGAGGTTGAAGGTAAATCCGTAGCAGGCATCGGGATCACAACCAGGGAAGTTCAGGGATTGCTGAAGGGGGAGAAAGGGAGCAGGGTTGAAGTTTCTGTAAAGCGCCGAAACAACAAGGAACTACTGGATTTCTCCATCACAAGAGATAAGATCCCGGTAACTAGTCTGGACGCGGCATACATGGTTAAGAACAAAATTGGGTATGTAAAGCTGGCCCGATTCTCGCATACCACTATAGATGAATTTGAACGGGCCATGAAATCTTTAAAGGAACAGGGCATGGAAGATCTGATTCTGGACTTGTCGGGAAATGGGGGTGGCTGGCTCCCCGTAGCGGTCGAGCTTTCAGATCATTTCCTGGCAGGAAATAAGGAGATTGTACGTACAGAAGGATCCAAGGTGCCTGACCGAAAATACCAGGCCAGACGGAATGGACTCTTTGAGAAAGGAAACCTGGTGGTTATGATAGACGGTGGTTCGGCTTCTGCCAGTGAGATCGTCAGTGGGGCCATTCAGGACTGGGACCGGGGTGTGATTGTTGGAAGACGTTCTTTTGGAAAAGGTTTGGTCCAACAACCCTTTATGCTGAATGATGGATCACTAATCCGCCTCACCGTAGCCAGGTATTATACTCCTACTGGCAGATTAATCCAGAAGTCCTATGAAAACGGGTATGAGGAGTATGCACTTGACCTGATTAACCGCTACAATAGTGGGGAATTATCCAGTGCCGACAGCATTGTGTTCCCCGAATCGCAGCAATATAAAACACTTACACTAAACAGGACTGTATATGGTGGAGGAGGTATTATGCCCGACTACTTTGTTTCTTTGGATACAACAGTCTACACCGAATACTACCGATCATTGATCGGGAAAGGCTTATTTAACCGTTTTGTACTTCAGTATGTGGATGATCACAGGAAGGAACTTCAGAAGGAATATCTTGATTTTAAATCCTTTAACAGCGAGTATCTTAGCTCTAGGAGTGCCCTGGATCAGCTTGTCTCCTTTGCCAGCGATGAGGGACTGGAATACAATGAAGCGGACTGGAGCATTTCAGAAGCACATATCTCCTTACTTTTCAAGAGTTATTTAGCCAGGGACCTGTGGGGAATGGAGCACTTTTTTGAAGTATATAACTCCATCGATGAAGTTTATATTAAAGCTGTTGAGATTCTGGAAAATCCCTCCTTACTTCATCAGAAACTGGCAAAAGTTGATGATTGATATGCACTTACAATGACAGGACCTGAGAAATTTCACGCAAAGACACTAAAAGGTCTTGAACCTTTGCTGGCAGAAGAGTTGAAGTCGCTGGGGGCAAGTCGGACAGAAATTGTAAACCGAGGTGTAACTTTTTATGGTGGAATGGCCCTGATGTACAGGGCGAACCTGGCTTCCAGGCTGGCTTTACGGATATTACTGCCCATCCTGAGCTTCGATGCGACAGATTCCGATACCCTCTACAGGAAGGTTAGGAGATTTGACTGGTCCAGGTACCTGGATAACCGGATGACCTTTGCTATTGATTCGGTAGTTCACTCCCCTCATTTCAACAACAGCCAGTATGTTTCCCAGAAAGTGAAAGATGCCATTGTGGACCGGTTCAGAGATGCAACCAGTCTGCGTCCTTCCGTGAACCGGGAGTTGCCTGATCTGCTGATTAACGTGCATATTTCGGGAAAATGGGTAACTGTCTCCCTGGATAGCTCAGGCGGTTCACTGCACAGGCGAGGATATCGGACGGGACATGGATATTTTGAGGCCCCCCTCAATGAGGTTCTGGCGGCTGGCATGGTAATGATCTCTGGGTGGGACGGCAAGACTCCTTTTCTGGATCCCATGTGTGGTTCCGGAACCCTGGCCATTGAGGCAGCGTTGATTGCGGCAAATATCCCTCCGGGGATCTTCAGGAAACAGTATGGATTTGAGAATTGGAAAGATTTTGACAGAGAGCTGATGGAGCACGTGGCTCAAAAGCTGTCTGATGAAAGAGAAGTAGGGGTCCCGATCATAGCACGGGACGTGGATCCTGAAGCGGTTGATCTTACCCGCCGGCAGGTGAAGCAGATGGATTTGCAAAACATAATTACAGTGGAACAGGGGGATCTTGCCGATGCGGAGGCAATGGAAGGGATCACCTTGATAATGAATCCGCCTTACGGAGAGCGAATGAAGCCGGATGATATAGAGACACTTTACAGCACAATCGGAAGTACTTTAAAACATAAATTTCCCGGTTCTGAAGCATGGATTCTTTCATCCAGTAAAAAGGCTCTGGGCAGGGTTGGACTTAAACCAAGCACCAAGCGTGTCCTCTACAACGGTTCCCTGGAGTGCTCCTATGTGAATTATCGTACCTTTCTGGGCAATTGGAAGGATCATAAAGCTCAATCTGCTGGTAATCAAAAAAAATAGCGATTTTGAGTAGTTTCATTGCCAGATGAGGGTTTTTTTATCTATATTAGTTAACGAAACTTTTTTTATATTTGCTGATAAAATCAGTGAATAGCTTGTCAATAAAAAGAAGCCTAAATGAGCTTTGATATCAACGAGTATTACTCCAGGCTGAACGGTGGAGATGTACTAATGGCTTTCAAGGGAAGTATCTCAAGTGAGCTAATAAGCAATGTACTAGAGGTGGTCGAGTCCAGAATGGATGAGTACAGGGAAAGCTCAAAGATTCGTAAGAAGGTCTACAATGTATTGGTGGAAAGCCTCCAGAATCTTTATCATCATATCGAAGTATTACCCGAGGAAATGCAGAAGGAGTTCGACGACAAATTCGGTATACTTGTCGTGAGCCGTCAGGATGCAAGGTATAAGATATCTACAGGTAACTTCATTGGTCAGGATAAGGTGGATGTACTTCGGAACAAGATTGATAAGATCAATTCCATGAGCAGGGATGAACTGAAGGATATGTACAAGTTCATTCTAAATCATCAAAGACTTTCGGAGAAGGGTGGCGGAGGACTGGGACTGGTTGATATCGCCCGTAAAACAGGTAATGAATTGGATTATACCTTTGAGAAATTTGACGATGCCTATTATTTTTTCAATCTCGATGTTTTCATCGACTTAGCCTAGCAATAATAACTGATAAAAGACAAAATATGGAAGCGCTTTCGATAGATGGAACAGCAAAAACACCCAGTGTAAAGTTTGATGGTCAGGAGGGTGTCATCGAAATTAAAGGAAGATCAATACCAGAGAACTCTATAGAGTTTTATAAACCACTTGTGGAATGGCTGGAAAAGTATAGTGGTTCGCCAATGGACCTCACCCAGGTAAATGTCCAGTTAGAATATTTTAACACCAGTTCCTCAAAGTGCATCCTGGATGTATTTAAGAAGCTTGAGGCCATTCATAAAGGCAAAAGCGAAGTAATTATAAACTGGCATTATGAGGAGGATGATGAGGATATGCTGGAGGCTGGTGAGGATTATGAATCCATCATCAGAGTTCCCTTCAAAATGATCGAGATTGTTGAATAGCAGGCTCCCGTCAATATAACTGCATTAAGAATGAGGAGGCCGTCTCATAATAACTTATGAGACGGCCTCCCTTTTTTTAATATATCCCACTGTTATCTAGTGCGGGTTCTTTTGGGTGTTTTGCTCGATGTAGTCGAGGAATTTCTTGAATACTCTGAAGTAGAGCAGAATATATAATATAAGTGTCATGAACCAGATGACCATTACATTGACCCACAGGGTAGAAACAAAAGTACCTGCAATCATCTTACGAGGTGCGTAAAAATGAGCCTTAATAAATTTGTTGGTCGGATCCTGGTAGATGGGATCTCTTAACTGAATTATATCGTTGTTATATTCGGTGAAATAATCAAAGGTCTTTTTATTGGTCACAAACTCATCAAGGGTCTTATTGGCATGCTTGCGTTTCAGGTCCTGAAGTTTCTCCAGGTCAAAGGAAAGCGTGGTTTCGTCGATCTTGTTAACTGCAGCCTTATAGGTTCTAAGGTAGAAATCTTTCAGGGCATCGAGATATTTTTCTGTATAAGCCAGGATTTCCGGGTTAATCAATTCAGGGGTAAGTTGATCCAGGTACTTCATGGTGAAAGTAGGGGTAGCTTCCAGGTAATCATGCATGATCATACGTTCACTATGTTCGTCTAAGATCTCTTTTTGAATCGTAAGCAGGTTGTATGCTATCTTTTCGGCAGCCTCTGCATTCTCCAGGTTAGCTTCTACAAAGGTCAGTTTATTCCTAAGCTCCTTTAGGTAGAAATTGGTTTTCAGACTTGAATTGCTTCTCAGTTTGTCCCAATCATAGTAGATTTTCTGGTAATCATTGTTCATGAACTGATAAGTGGCCAATCCTTCATAAGCCCACCGTGCAGCAATGATCTCTCCATAAAAGGGTATTCTTTTAGGAGATGAAATCTGCGGGTTGAGATTCTCAAACTTTATGATAACCCCGCTTAGAATAATCTGCGGGATGACCAGGAAGGGGATGAGGATATAAATGGTCACTACGGTTTTGAAGCTGTCCGATATCAAAAGACCCATCACATTTGCCATGGCCCATGATGAGAAGAGTACCAGCCAGTATTCAAAGTACATGCCGTGTATTCCCATCACCGAGTTGCCTATGATCACGAAGGTAAGGGCCTGTATGGCTGATAGGATGAACTGGACCATTACTTTAGAAAGCAGGTATCCCGACCAGCTCAGGTTTAGAAATGCTTCCCGCTTCAGGATCTTCCGGTCCTTGATAATCTCTTCAGCACTCACGGTGAGTCCCATGAATATGGCTATGATTACCGACATGAAAATATATACAGGCAGGTTTTTATTGTCCATTAGGGTATACCCAAACTTATTGGATATGTCGGGATCGAAATAACGAACAATAAAGGCAAGCAGGAAGGCAAGCAGGGGAGCTTCAAGGAAATTGACTACCAGATATTGTGTATCACTCAGTTTTTTCAGTATATCACGCTTTAAAAATACACTGAACTGTTTTGCTTTGCCTGGTATCCTGAAGGAGATCTCCGGAAGATTCTTCTTGGTGGCTTGCTCTAGCTCTGCCTCCTTATATTGTTCCTTGAAATGTTCGCTCCATTCCTTCGGAGAGATTCTCCGGGTATGTGTGAGTTTTCCAAATTCATCCAGAACGCTGGTCTCAATAATGTTAAAGACCTGTTCCGGATTTACATTACCACAGGTTGGGCATTCACTTTCATTCCAGTCGGCTGCCTGCACCTTCGATTTGAAGTACATGATCGAATCAATAGGATTCCCGTTGTAAATAAGGAATCCGCCTGTATCAAGAATCAACAACCTGTCAAACATTTTAAAAATGTCGGAGGAAGGCTGGTGGATCACCACAAAAACCAGTTTGCCTTTAAAGGTAAGTTCCTTGAGTAGGTCCAGAATATTCTCACTGTCACGGCTCGACAATCCTGATGTGGGTTCATCCAGAAATAGCACCGCAGGTTCCCGTATAAGCTCCAGGGCAATATTGAGCCTCTTTCGTTGTCCGCCACTTATCTTTTTATTCAGGGGAGTTCCAACCTGGAAATCCCTGGTCTCGAAAAGCCCCAGGTTTGTCAATACACGGTGAACCGTCTCAACCAGTTGCTCCTCGCTATAGTCTTCGAAGCAGAGTTTTGCATTGTAATATAGATTCTGATATACAGTAAGCTCTTCAATAAGCAGGTCATCCTGGGACACAAAGCCTATTATTCCCTCAATGCTGGGATCTCCGCTATGGATATTCGTTCCATTGATAAGTACTTCTCCTTCCGATGGAACGGAGGCCCCATTCAAAACATTGAGAAGGGTTGACTTCCCGGCACCGCTGGCTCCCATAATTCCCACCAGGCGTCCAGATTGTTCTATGAAACTTAACTCGTGGAGGCCGAGATCCCCGGATTTGAACCGGTAAGAGATTTGCCTGGCTTCAAAAACAATTTTGGATTTCACCATATCCCCCACAAAAAGAGATACCACATCGCTGTAATAGACAGGTGCGATCAGCTGATTTCGTAATGATGAACCTGTATTGAGCGGATAGGTTTTATAGGGCTCCAGCAGCTGTCCGTTCATATTCAGTTCTGCCAGGCCAATGTATTTTACAAAATAGAGATTGGTTGATTTAATATGTACAAAACGAATCTGTCCAATCAGATTTTCTCTGTATATATGTTTTATATTTTTTCCAGCTCCATTCTCACGTTTGTCGTCTACCACCAGGTACTCAATATTGTCTTCCAGATCCCCATCCGACAGGACAAAATCTCTTGTCAGATCAAAATCTTCATCGGGAATGTTAAAGGTATCTGACACGGTAGAGATAAACTCCATTTCCTGGCTGGAGGCCTCCAGCTTATCCGATTTGATAAACTCCAGTAACTGAAACAGTACCACGATTTTCTGTGACTGTGCAAGCTCTTCGTTTATAACGGTACATATTTTCAGGACCCTGACCGATCGTCTGGATAAGAGCCGCTCCTTCTTGGTAACCTTGGCATCCTCCTCCATAACCTGTTTGAAGAAGCTATCAAATACATCAAGGTACACCGCTACCAGTTCCTGGTTGAGTTGTCTGCTAAGGAAGGATTCCACCATCAGCCTACGCTCTGAAGCATCGCTTCCGGGTCTTGAAACGATGGCAAATAATTGCATTAAAGCTTTCAGGATCTCTTCACTCATAGTACAGACGCATTATGCAGTCAATTCGAATATACGAGATATAGAAGCCAGAAGTTTCCTAAATTATAACCAGAGATAGAATATTAGCAATACCAGTGGGATCAGAATCCCAATAATGGTAAGAATGCCCCCCCTCCCGGTGATGCCCTTTTTTCCCTTAATAAGTAAGAGGCCGGATATGGCAATCAAGATCAGCCCGAAGGCATAAAGATCTGAAAACCAGGTCCAAAGCTTTTTTGGTTTGTTATAGTGAAGATAATTGAGTTCGCTAAAAACGGGTCGATTTCGAATTTTAGTCAACTGCATCTCACCCGTTTGCAGTTCAACTATTATATGCCCCCCTTTCAGGTAGATCATTAAATGATCCTGGTCGGGAAAATAATACTGTTTATAATTCTCTTTTTCTCCGGTAAGATCCAGTATTATCTCGATGGTGTTCCGGTCCACTTCAGATTTCTGAAGTGTGCCGGGATACTGCATGCTTGTGGCGTTTGTAATAATACCCGGATTCCAATGCCTTGCCACTGAATGGTTCAGTGCAATACCTGAAATACCGTAAATAATGGTCATTCCAAAAAACAGGAATCCCAGTTCCCGGTGTATCCACCGGTTCCACTTCCGCCAGCCCATACGCTCTAAGGGGTAACTTCTTTGAAATCCACCGCCTCTAAAAAGTATTCGGCTTTTTCTGCGTCGCTGTGAGACTGTTCCACCTCGTGGTGTTCCTTGGATTCATATTCTTCAAGCTCTTCTGCAGTCAGCTCCACAGTCTGAACCCTGAAGATTCCTTTAAAAGCGACGGTCGAACCCTCCAGCTCAATTTTAAACTCATCAATATCTCCCCCAGGAACAATTCTTATCTGGGTTTCTCCATCATCAGCTACGATAAAACACTTCTGTCCACCGTGTCGGCATACATGCGTTACCATTCCAGAGACCGCCACCTCTTTGTCCTGGTAGTCTGCAGGAGCAGCAAGTAACTCCACGATAGTGGCTGAGACAATTTCCTCGGTTTTAACAGCTTCTTGGTTGTCACCTTCATTTTTTACGGTCTGGTTGCATGAAATTGCCAGAAACGCAAGTAATACCCATAAAATTGATCGTTGCATATTCTTAGATTTAAATTGGAGGGCTAAAATAAGGAATTTTATTGATTGAAGCTCTTTAGGCAGGGATCCAATTTATCATAAATTTCGAAGACGTGGTGCAATTGAAGTAGCTTGAACAACTCCATCACATCAGCATTTACATTGCAAATCTTAAACTGACCGTAATTATTATTTGCAGCTTTCATTGTTGATAGAAAGACTCCGAAACCCGAGCTGTCAATGAATGTGATACCCTGGAGATCAAATATCAGCTTGGTGTTAGGCTTATTGAAAAACTCCAGCAATTTAACTTTTACCGGCTCGGCAATCAGGGCATTCAGGCGTTGAGAGTCCTTTAGTCTCACCACCAGAATATCATCTATATTTTTTGTTTCCAGCATAGGGGACCTTTTAATATGCGCTTTCCAACTCGGTAATTGCGAGTTCGCTCTGCTCAAGGAAATGGGTAATCAGCTGCTCATATTTCTCTACGTCTCTCTGGTCATGCGTAAGGATCTCAAGTTCTTTTAAAAGATCGGCAACCTGCGTCATTCCCATCACGGCCACGGACGATTTTGCTTTATGTGCAACTTTTGAAAGGCCATCATAGTCCTTATTCTGAAGCAATTCGGGCATGATACTCTTATACTCAATGATCTGTTCCCGAAAAAGATTTATCATCTCCCGAATAAACGCAGAATCGCCACCTGACATGGTTTTTAGATAGTTCAAGTCTGTTATCATGAGGACCGAGGTAAGGTTAGGTTGAAAACTACTTTAGAACACTAAAAATATTTAATTTATTTTTAGAAAGGAAACTTTCTTAAGTATTTGTCCTGAGTGATTGAAGATGAAAAGGAATCTATTGTTTATTATTGGTGTATTGATCACATGCCAGCTGATGCATGGCCAAGCTTCGTTCTCGGAAAAGAAACTGAGGGATAAAACACTGAATGAGGGTATTAGCTATGCACAGCAAGGGGAGTATGAACTGGCTGCATCCAGTGTAATGCGCTGTCTTGAATTGGATAGTACCTTTGCGCCAGCCTGGTTGCTGAACGGGCAAATATTTATTGAATGGGGTGTCCTGGAGGATGCCCGGGCCAATCTTCAAATGGCCCAGCACTACGATCCTGCATTGGGAGAGGCCTATTTTTTTGAAGGATACATACTTTTTGGTACAGACTCAAGTGGTGAGGACAGGAGACTATTTGACCAGGCCATTTCCAATGGATTTCAAAGACCATGGTCCTTTTATTACAGGGCGCTAACAGAAATCAGGGATGGAATGGATGAGATGGCCATGGAAGACCTTGTTCGGGCCATTGAACTGAAGGAAGACTTTGCTCTTGCTTATCATGAGCGTGCCGGTATCAAAAGAAGGGGAGGGGATTACCAGGGATCCCATTACGACTATCAGCAAGCCATCAATTTTGACCCCGGCTTTGCCCTGGCATATAATAACAGGGGTTCTGTTAAGATGCAGATGGGCGACTATAGCGGGGCTATTGAAGACTATTCCATGGCGCTTGAATTGAATCCTGAGCTTAGTATTGCACTGAATAACAGAGGATATGCCCGCTATTTTACAGAGGATAAGGAGGGCGCTTTACTTGATTTTAATGCTGCCATTACCAGTGGGGCCCAGTTGAGCTCTGCGAAGCTAAATAAAGCTTCCCTACTGGCAGAACAGGGTCAGATGCTTCCTGCGCTGCAGTTGCTGGATCTTACCTTAGAGGAGCATCCCGATGAAGGATTGCTATACCTGAACAGAGGATTGGTAAGGGAACTTACAGGAGACCTTGTTGGTGCATGTGAAGACTGGCACCGGGCTATTGCACTGGGTATTGAGGAAGCCCGGGAATTTATTAATGAATGCGACCGTTGATATGAGATCTATTGTTCTTAGATGGGTGATTACATGTTTATGCCTGCTTGTTATACAAGGGCATGCCTATGCGCAGGAGGATGTTAAGATCAGTAAGAATTCATTTAAAACAGGAATCGATATAGGTTTTAAAGAGGCCTGGGATAGTGTAAAAGAGGGAGACCGCAATTTTAAAGAGGGGAAGGGCACCTATCCTGTGGCCCGGGATCATTACCTCTATGCTCTCCAGTACAATCCAGATAATGCAGCACTCAACTATAAACTGGGGGTATGCTATCTCTTTACGGATAATAAGTATGAGGCAATCAACTATCTGCTCCGTGCCTATATCCTGGATGGAGAGGTAAGTGGAGATATTCACCTGTTACTTGGAATGGCCTACCAGCTTATTCTGGAATTTGACAAAGCCATGGAACAGTATAATACCCATAGCAGCCAGCTGGATCCCACTGAGAAACAGGCGTATTCAAAGACGCTTGCGAAGCGCTTCGATGAATGCATGAATGGCAAGAATCTCTCCCGGAATCCCGTCAGGGTAATTATCCAGCCTCTGGGTGAAGAGGTCAATTCGAAATATGATGATTACAATCCTTTGTTTGCCTTTAACGATACAGCCCTGTTTTTCACTTCACGTCGTCCATTTGGCAAGGCAAAGCGAAACAAGATAGACAACAAGTATAATGAGGATATCTACAGCTCATCTCTGGAAGGGGGCATGTTTCAAAAGGCAATCAGATATGACAAACCGTTTAATACAGAAAATAACGATGCGGTGGTAGGTGTTGCAAATGATGGCAACACTCTGGTTCTTTACCGGGGTCACATCCAGGGTGGGGATCTTCAGATATCTTCATTTATTCCTGAAAAAAATTCCTGGTCGCGTCCCAGGAGTGTCACGGGCAGACTCACAAGTAAAGATGGTGAAACTTCTGCCTGTTTATCCCCGGATGGAAAAGAACTCTATTATGTTTCGAGGAACAGCAAGCTTACCCTGGGAGGGAAGGATATTCTCTTTTCCACATTGGACAGCAAAGGAAAGTGGATTGAGCCTGTGAATCTCGGGGTGACTATCAATAGCCCCTATGATGAGGAAGGGGTATTTATTACGCCCGATAACCGCTACCTCTATTTTGCATCTAAGGGACATACCAGTATGGGGGGATTTGATATTTTCCGTTCCGAAAGAAAAGAGGACGGAAGCTGGTCAGATCCGGAGAATCTGGGTTATCCTCTTAATACACCTGATGACGAGGTCTTCTATATTACAGATCAAACAGGGAGCCATGGCTATTATTCTGCCATCAGGGAAGGAGGATCTGGTTCCAGGGATAT
This sequence comes from Bacteroidota bacterium, assembly GCA_003648635.1. Taxonomy (GTDB): domain Bacteria; phylum Bacteroidota; class Bacteroidia; order Bacteroidales. Next base: position 16,444 of record QMPQ01000038.1, read on the forward strand.
CTGTAAAGTGGTCTTTCTCGGGTCTGAGAAGGAGCTGGTCCTGAAGACTGAGGATCAGCTGGTTGCCGGACCGGATCCCGGCCTGACAGGATTTCTGATAATACCTGAACTTAGGGATCTGGATAATTCTCTTCTTCTCTCCGGATCAGTGATAGATACCACAGATGGAGTCGTGCCCATTGTGGCAAAAATGGAATTTTATGATCCTTCAACAGGGGACAGGAAGGCTTTATCGATCTCAGATACCACAGGTTCCTACACAGTCAGCTTGCCTGAACCCATGGCATATGCCATTGAAATAAATGCCTCCGGCTATCTTTATTACCTCGATATTCTGGATTATTCCTCTGTAAGTGGCGATGAAAAAATGCGCAAAGACTTCTACCTGAAAAAAGTGGAGGTGGGCACCAAGGTAGTGCTGGATAATATTTATTTTCAGACGGGTAAAGCCATTCTAAGACCGGAGTCTGAAAAGGCCTTAAATCAGGTGCTCCGTTTCCTTGAAAATAATCCTTCCATGAGACTGGAGATTTCCGGACACACCGACAATACCGGATCACTGCGAATCAACCAGAAGCTGTCAAGAGACAGGGCCAGTGCAGTGGTGAATTACCTGGTTGGAAAGGGCATCCCCCAGGAAATGCTTGAGTCTAAGGGATACGCTGATACACAGCCTGTTGCGGAAAATAGCACCGTCGAGGGAAGAACGAAAAACAGGCGTGTAGAATTCAAGGTGCTTTCCAAGTAAGTCCTGTTGTTTAACAATTTCTTTCCTGTAGGAAAATATTACTTTTGTGCCTATGAAACAGACGCAATTTTATAGCCATCATTTGATGCATGGTGCAAAGATGGTTCCCTTTGCTGGTTTCCAGATGCCAGTGGAGTATACCGGTGTGAGCCAGGAGCATATTAACGTTAGGGAGAACGTGGGAATTTTTGATGTTTCTCATATGGGTGAAATATGGATCCTGGGCCCGGAAGCGAAGGAATTGGTTCAGAGAATTACTTCAAATGATGTGGCCCTGCTGGAGCCGGGTAAGATACAGTACAGTTGTTTTCCCAATGAGCAGGGGGGTATTGTGGATGATCTGCTGGTCTATATGTATGATGATGAAAAGTTCCTGCTGGTGGTAAATGCATCCAACCTGGAGAAGGACCACAAATGGATCCTGAAGCAGAATACGGTCGAAGTGATTGTGGAGAATACATCGGATCAGATTTCGCAACTGGCTATTCAGGGACCCAGGGCAACAGAACTGTTGCAGCGCGTGACTGATGTCGACTTGTCGGCTATACCTTATTACCATTTTACCACCGGTGAAGTGGCCGGGGCAACGGACGTGCTTATTAGTAATACTGGATATACAGGAGCAGGAGGATTCGAACTCTATATGTTTAATGGAGATGCCGCCCAGATCTGGGACAAACTGTTCGAAGCCGGGAAGGCTTTGGGTGTTCAGCCCGCCGGACTGGCTGCCAGAGACACTCTGAGACTGGAAATGGGATTTTGCCTCTATGGAAATGATATCAACGACAGCACTTCACCACTGGAAGCTGGTCTGGGATGGATTACCAAATTTAATGAGGGAAATGATTTTATTCACCGGGCCGAACTTGAAAAGCAGAAAGCCGAGGGTGTAAGCAAACGACTCATTGGTTTTGAACTGCAGGATCGGGGAATCCCCAGGCAGCATTACCCCATACTCAATGCTGAAGGCTCCACCATTGGGGAGGTGACTTCTGGAACCATGTCGCCTATGCTAAAAAAGGGAATTGGAATGGGATATGTTGATGTTGAGCATGCCAAAAAAGACAATGTAATCTACATAGGAATAAGGAACAAGCAGGTTACAGCCAGGGTTGTCAGGCCTCCTTTCTATAAGCCGGGAGTTTAATCAATAGGATGATGGAGAAACACAAAATAGAGGTTTGTTATTCACCTGCACTTTTCCCATTTTATGAGAACAGGGATGCGGTGGTAGTGGTGACCGATATATTAAGGGCCAGCTCGGCCATAGTGACCGCATTTATGAATGGGGTGGAACGGATCATCCCGGTGGGAACTCTGGAAGAAGCAAGAAACTTTAAGGAGCGGGGATTTATGGTGGCGGCCGAGCGGGATGGAATAGTCAGGGATTTTGCTGATTTTGGAAACTCGCCTTACAATTTCTCTCCGGAGCGTGTAAAGGGTGAGCAAATCGTCTACAGCACTACCAATGGAACCAATGCCATCAATCTTGCTTCCAGTGGGAGCCAGGTGCTAATTGGCGCCTATCTTAACATTTCGGCCCTGGCAAAGCACATAAAAGAAGCAGGAAAGGACCTGCTGATACTATGTGCAGGCTGGAAGAACAAATTTAGCCTGGAGGACACACTCTTTGCAGGTGCACTTTCTCAGCTGGTATTGGATGACGATCAGTTTTATACCATCTGTGATGCCACCCTGGGGTCCATGGACCTCTATGAAGTAGCCCGTGGTGATATGATGACTTATATTGACAAGGTGGCCCAGCGCACCAGGTTAAAAAAGAACAATCTGGATGATGTAATTGGATACTGTCATGAATCGGACCTGACAGATTTAATACCTGTACTGAATGGAGATCACTTGCTCTCACTTTAAAACAGTGGAAGTTATTCACAATGCTTGGCAGGCACTTTTATTAAATGTAATTTTATTGTTATCCAAATAACATCACTTAAATACCCCATTTACATTAACTTAATAAGGCATTAACTTACTAACTAAATAATCATTATGAAAAAGCATAACTTTTCAGCAGGTCCTTGCATCCTTTCGCCCTATACCATTCAGAACACCGCAGAAGGAATCCTTGATCTGAACCAGTCCGGACTCTCTGTAATGGAGATTTCCCATCGAAGCAAAGATTTCATGGCCATTATGGATGAAACCCAGCAACTCTTCAAGGAGCTCTTGGATATTCCTTCGGGATACAGCGTATTGTTTCTGGGGGGAGGTGCCAGCCTGCAGTTCTGCATGGTCCCCTATAACCTGTTGAAGACCAAAGCTGCTTACCTGGATACGGGTGCCTGGGCCAATAAGGCTGTCAAAGAGGCGAAGCTTTTTGGCGAAGTGGACGTGGTTGCCTCCTCAAAAGATAGTACCTACTCCTATATTCCAAAGGACTATAAAGTACCTGCAGATGCAGATTATTTCCACATTACCACCAACAATACTATCTATGGCACCGAAATCAAGGAGGATAGTGATTGTGCTATTAATCTGGTAGCCGATATGTCGTCCGATATTTTCAGCCGGCCTTTGAATGTGTCCAAATACGCTATGATTTATGGTGGAGCTCAGAAGAACCTTGCTCCCGCAGGAGTCACTTTTGTAATAGTGAAAGATGAGATCCTTGGAAAAATGGACAGGGCCATTCCTACCATGCTCGATTACCGAACTCATATAGATAAGGGATCCATGTTTAATACACCTCCCTGTGTCTCTATCTATGCAGCCATGCACACCCTGCGCTGGTACAAACAGCTGGGAGGCGTGGAGGCCATGTATAAAATGAACCTGGAGAAAGCTGCTGTCCTCTACAATGAGATTGACAGGAACCCAGTCTTCATGTCAGGTATCGAAAATGAAGAGGACCGCTCCATTATGAATGTGACTTTTGTAATGACCGAGGAGCACAAGGATAAGGAAGCCGATTTCCTTGCTCTTGCCACAGAGCGTGGAATGTCTGGACTCAAGGGACACCGTTCAGTGGGAGGATTCAGGGCCTCCATCTACAATGCCATGCCCATATCATCGGTTGATGCATTGGTCGATGCAATGAAAGCATTTGAAAAGAGTATTTAATTGAATAATCTCAGATAAAATGTCGAAAGTATTAATAGCAACAGTAAAACCTTTCTCTGCCGAGGCAGTGGAAGAGGTGAAAGGTATATTTAAGGAGGCCGCATATGAAGTGGAGGTGCTCTCCAAATATCCCGACCAGTCGGATCTGCTTACTGCAGTAAGAGATGCGGATGCACTGATTATCCGGAGTGATAAGGTGGACAGGGAAGTGATCGAAGCGGGCAAGAAGCTGAAAATCGTGGTTCGCGCCGGAGCTGGATATGACAATGTGGATCTGGCAACTGCAACGGAAAAGGGTGTGGTAGTTATGAATACCCCTGGTCAGAACTCCAATGCAGTGGCCGAACTGGCCCTGGGGATGATGGTATTTATGAATCGTACCGGTTTTACTCCAGCCGCAGGAACTGAGTTGAGGGGAAAGAAATTGGGCATTCATGCCTATGGTGCTGTGGGGAGAATTGTGGGATTGATTGCCAAAGGATTTGGAATGAAGGTCTATGCCTATGATCCCTTTGTGGACCCGGTGATAATTAAGAATGATGGTGTGGTATGTGAGGACAGTGCCGAAAGTCTTTATTGCAAATGTCAGTACATCTCTCTCCATATTCCTGTCACTGCTGAGACCCGTGGATCCATTGGATACGATCTTCTGAGCAGCATGCCGGAAGGAGCCACCCTGGTCAACACTGCCCGTAAGGAGGTGATTGATGAGGAAGGGATGAAGCGCGTATTTACGGAGAGAGCCGATTTCAGGTACCTCTCTGATATTGCACCCGATTGCAGGGAAGAGCTGGAAGAGAAGTACAAGGGAAGGGTGTTCTTTACACCTAAGAAAATGGGAGCCCAGACAGCCGAGGCCAATCTGAATTCCGGTGTAGCAGCAGCTAGACAGATCGTAAATTTCATTGAGAAGGGAGATACCACTTTTAAAGTCAATTAGAGTATGGCAAAAATACATGCGTTTAAGGGTTTCCGGCCCGGAAAAGAGAAGGTGAGTGAGGTGGCCTCCAGGCCCTATGATGTGCTGAACTCAAGCGAAGCCCGCGAAGAGGTTAAGGGAAATCCCTGGTCTTTTCTTCATGTGGTAAAACCTGAAGTGGATCTGCCTGAAGGTACAGATCTCCATTCTGCGCTTGTTTATGACAAGGGTAAGCAAAATCTTGAGAAGCTTATTGCCGAAGGTTATTTTGTCCAGGACGAAGCCGAATGCTTATATGTTTACGGTCAGACTATGTTTGGAAAAACTCAGTATGGGATAGTAGCCTGTGCGGCGGTGGATGATTACCTGGATGATATCATCAAGAAGCATGAACTGACCCGGCCCGATAAGGAGCAGGACAGGATGAATCATATCCGGGTGACAAACTTTAATGCGGAACCGGTTTTTTTTGCCTACCCTGATCATGCCGAACTGGATACTATCGTGGAGAAAGTGGTTTCGGATGAGGCTGACTATGACTTTACCACCGATGATGGAGTGGGTCATCATTTCTGGGTTATTTCTGATCGCGCTGTGAATCTGCGTATTGAAGAGCTGTTTGACAAGGATATTCCCTTTACCTATGTAGCAGACGGACACCACCGGACAGCTGCCGCCGCCCTGGTAGGGCAGGAGCGAAGGAGGAACAACCCGGCCCATCAGGGCGATGAGGAGTATAATTATTTTCTGGCGGTTCATTTCCCGGCTTCCCAATTGACCATTATCGATTATAACAGAGTGGTCAAGGATCTCAATGGTATGACCGGTGCTGAGTTCCTGGAAGAACTTCAGGAGGGATTCATCGTGGAAGAAAGGGGCTCAGAGCTTTACAAACCTGGAAAGCTGCATACTTTTGGGATGTACATGGAAGGACGGTGGTACGGACTTACTGCCAAACCAGGAACCTACAATGATGAGGATCCCATTGCTTGCCTTGATGTAACCGTCCTTTCAGAACAGGTACTGGGACCACTTTTAAATATCACCGATCTGAGGAAAAGTAAGCGTATCGATTTTGTAGGTGGAATCCGGGGATTGGAAGAGCTGAGCCGCAGAGTCGATAGTGGAGAGATGGCAGCGGCATTTGCGCTCTATCCCGTGAGCATGAAACAGCTGATGGATATTGCTGACAATGGAATGATTATGCCCCCCAAGACCACCTGGTTTGAACCAAAGCTGCGAAGCGGACTGGTGATTCATTCGCTGGATTAATGTAAGTTTGGGAATGGGAGTTGCTGAGAATCTTCAGGTAATCAAGGAAAAAGTGCCATCGAATGTGACCCTGGTGGCCGTCTCAAAGACCAAAGCGGACGAAGCTATCCTGGAAGCATACCAGGCCGGGCATCGTGATTTTGGCGAAAACAAGGTCCAGGATCTGGCTGCCAAACAGGAAAGGCTTCCTGCCGATATCCGCTGGCATATGATCGGTCACCTGCAATCCAACAAGGTCAAATATCTGGCTCCCTTTGTCCATCTCTTGCATGGGGTGGACAGCCTGAAATTACTGGGTGTTATCAACAGAGAGGCGGAGAAGGCAGGGCGGGTCATTGACTGCCTTTTGCAGATTCGTATTGCATTGGA
>QMPQ01000039.1 GCA_003648635.1 Bacteroidota bacterium
AATCTTGCCATGGCATATGCGCTTGATCCAGGGAACGAATGGTATACCATTGCCTATATGAATTCGCTTGGTGCACTGGAAGAGCATGAAGAAGTGGTAGAAATTCTAAAGGGGAAAATAAAGGATGATCCCGAAAAAATAGAATGGGAATTCGAACTTGCCCTTAGCTATTTCAATATGGGAAAATCGAGAAAAGCCATTAGAACGCTGGAAAAGATTGAAAAAGAAAATGGTTTCTCGGAGAAAATCACCTTACTAAAAGCCTCTATCTATGAAAGTGAGGAAGAATACGAACTGGCCAGGGAGGAGATCGAAAAGGTTATGGTGATTTTTCCTGAAGCCATACAGTTTCGAATCGTGGCAGCAGAACTTTGTTTAAAAAACGGGGATGAAACCGCCGCCTCCTACTACTATCTTGAAATTCTGGAGGTGGATAGTCTGAATATTTTTGCACTAACAAATTTGACAGACTATTACCGGCAGGAGAAGGATTTTAAGAACAGCTATAAATATTTAGCTAAATCCTTTGGCAGCAAGCAGATAGAGGTGAATAAAAAAATGGCAATCTTGTCATATTATCTTTCAGAGGAAGATCACCTTATAAATTATTCATCGGAACTGAGTACCGTTATTGAGGTCTTCGCGGAAACTCATCCGGAGGAAAGCGATATCCGCCTACTAGCCGCAGATTTTTATATTCAAAGCCAGAACTATTCCGCAGCATACTTCCATTTAAAAAAGTATTTGGAACTTCAGAAGGGAACCTACAACATCTATATGCAGACCATCATGCTGGCTAATGCCGCAGCGCTGAACGAGGAACTTATTTTGATAAGTGGAAAAGCGCTTGAGCTATACCCGGACAGTGTTGATATCCGTTTTTTCAGGGGTATTGGGTTCTACCAAGCCGAGGAATTCGAGGCGCTTAATGAGAATTTTAAAGGAATAGATTACAATCTGTATTCGTCCGAAGAATATGCCTCACAAGCCAGAATGCTTGTTGCCGAAGCCTATTACAGACTTGATGATTATGAGAGATCAGACTCCTTATTTGAATCTTTGATCTTGGAAGAGCCCGATAATTATATGCTTTTGAATAATTACAGCTATTACCTGGCCGAAAGGGGAGAAAAACTTGAAAAGGCGAAAGCGTGGAGTTCAGAAGTGGTTAAGAACAATGCGGATAATGCTACTTTTCTTGATACCTACGCCTGGGTCCTTTATAAGCTAGAATCTTTTGAGGAGGCTGAAAAGTATATTCTCTCTGCTCTGGATAAAGGGGGAGAGAATGATCCGGAAGTAAACGAGCACGCCGGAGATATTCAAATGGCACTGGAAAGCTATCAGGTTGCAGTGTCATATTATTTAAAAGCGATTATACTGGGAGGAGATAAAGAGAAGCTGGAAGTTAAAATTGATCTGGTAAATGCCAGGGAACATGAATAGATTTAATTGGATTCTTTTGCTATTTGCGCTGCTATTACTCAATGAATGCGGTGCTATGAAAGAGGTGCTTAAGCCCGAAACGCCAGAATTGCACGGGATGGAGGGTCTGATACAAAATTGCAATGGCAGCGATTCGGTTCATACAATCTTGATTAAGAAAGCTGAAGCGATACTGGTCTACGATAAGGAGCGGTATGAGGTTAGCATTACATTGTATTCAAAGAGAGATTCTATTATATATCTTTCAGCCGTGAATAGCGGATACGAGATTTTGAGAGCTTCTGTTAAACAAGACTCTATCAAAGTCATCGACCGAATGAATAAAATTGTATACAGCGCACCTCTTCAAAGAAGGTTTGGTTATCAGTACCCTGTCAGCCTTACTGATCTTCAAAACCTGATCAGTAAAGCCTATTTATGTGATTATTTGCAGTTTGGGAAAGATGATCAGCAAAAGAGCATCGTATTTGAGTTTGATGAAAACTATATTAAAAAGAGAATTATTTTTGACAGGCTTGATCTGAACATGAATATTTTTGAATTTTACCACCAGAAAACGGATCGATATTTAATGGGAGAAAGGCTGGAGGATTCTTTCAAAATTTATTCAAATTTCATGATTACAGAATTCGAAATTGTTGCCAGTGGTGGGGAGCGCACTATTAACAGAGATCTGAAGATAAAGATGGAAGTAAATCCCCGAAAATACACATTTACAGAGGTGAGATGAACAGAGCGCTAGCTTTCATATTGGTGCATTTTTTGTTTGCCTTCTTCGTTAGCGGACAATCCAAGGAAGATCTCCAGCAGCAGAAGCAAAAAGCCTATGATGATCTGAAACTAACCAGAGATTTGATGGAGAAGACCTCGGCAAAACGATCAAGTTCTGTAAAGCAATTGAGGCTTTTGCAAAATGGAATCAACGCAAGAGCGGGATTGATTTCAACAATGGAATCAGAGCTTAATCTCATGGATCGAAGCATCCAGGAGACCGAAGTTAATATTGGACAACTGACCAGCGACAATAAGAAAAACAAGGAGGAGTACGCAAGATTGATCTACTTTGCTTACAGAAACCATACAGAGTATGAGAAATTGATGTACATTCTTGCCGGGGCTACGATTTCCCAGTCTTATCAGAGGTATAAATATTTAAAATATATCAGCGCATACAGGGTTCGGAAAGCGAATGAAATTGATTCGTTAATTGTGGAACTTGATCTGCAGAAAGATCAGCTGAATCTGTTTAGGAATGAAAAACTCCTTGCTTTGGAGGAAAAGGAGGTTGAGCAGGAAAAACTCCTTGGTCAACGAAGCAGAAGGAGATCTATGGTAAATGATCTGAAAAGGAAAGAATCGGAGTTAAGAAAGGAAATTTCAGAGAAAGAACGGATTACTAAAGCTTTAGAAAGCCGGATCAGAGAGATTATAGAAGAAGAGGCTCGCAAGGCTAATTCAGCAAATATATATGCCGCTCTTACCCCGGAACAAGAATTGCTTGGAAAGGATTTCAGAAAAAACAAGGGAAAGTTACCCTGGCCAGTTGAGCAGGGTATTGTTACAGGGGCATATGGAAAAAATGAAGTTCCAGGCTTAAGAGGCTCGAGTGTGCAGAATAATGGAATAGATATTACAAGCTCTCCGGGAACAGAGGTACGCGCAGTCTTTGAAGGCCAGGTGACCAAGGTCTTTGCTATTTTAGGAGCGAATTACACGGTTTTAATACGTCATGGGGAGTTCCTATCAGTATATCAAAATCTTGTGAATGTGAGGGTTAAAACAGGCGATAGAGTGCTTACAAAAGAAGGCCTGGGAGAAGCTTTTACAGACGAAAAAGAAAATGTTGCTTCGGTCCATTTTGAGGTCTGGCAGGAGAGAACAATTCTAAACCCGGAAGAGTGGATAAGTAAATGACGATTTTTTGGAACCTTTGGCGAATTAGCACCGTATAAGAAGCGTCCATTGGAATTGTTATGAGAAAAGATTTGAATATCCCAGCTGATTTAGGAAGCCTGCGTTTGGTAGAAAAAGCCATTGATGAATTATCAATGGAATTCGACTTGAGTGATGAAGTTTATGGGAACGTACTTGTGGCCACTATGGAGGCAACAAACAATGCAATAATTCACGGCAATAATTCTGATCCGAATAAGAACGTTAAGATTGAAATGTTAATGGATCGGAAAGAACTAATGGTTCATATAGAAGATCAGGGTAATGGCTTTGATTACGCCACCGTACCTGATCCTACTGCTCCTGAAAATCTTGAGAAAATAAACGGCCGTGGAATCTTTCTGATGGAACGGCTTTCAGATGAAATTTTATACCTTGAAAATGGCAGGATTGTAGTGCTAAAGTTCAAGATCTAGTGCCTGTCACATTTCATACAGAGAAATCACAATTCAATTTAAGGCAAAAGCTTCTGCATAAACAGTGGATCAAACAATGGATTGATTCGCAGGATGCGGTGTGCGGCAAATTGTCTTTCATTTTCACAACTAATAAGCATCTCAAGCTTATTAATCAAAAGTATTTAAACCACAACTACTACACAGACGTTATTAGTTTCGACTATTCGGAAGGCTTACAGATCTCAGGCGATATTTTTATCAGTATAGAACAGGTTGAAATAAACGCCGGAACTTATGGTGCAGAAGAAGACGAGGAGCTGAGGAGGGTGATGGTTCATGGTGTGAATCATTTGCTTGGTTATGGCGACGGAAATGAGGAAGAGCTGGGGATAATGCGTCAAATGGAAAATGATGCATTACATTTGTGGTTGAATATGGTTTAAAATGAAATCTCAGTACGATGTAATTGTTGTTGGTGCAGGACATGCAGGTTGTGAGGCCGCTGCCGCTGCCGCCTCTATGGGAGCCCGGACACTGCTGATCACCATGGATATGACAAAATATGCACAGATGTCGTGTAATCCTGCCATGGGGGGCATTGCTAAAGGGCAGATAATCAGAGAAATAGACGCAATTGGCGGATACTCAGGACTCATTACAGACCGGTCCATGATTCAGTTCAGGATGCTAAATAGAAGTAAAGGTCCTGCCATGTGGAGCCCAAGAGCACAGTGCGACAGATCTATCTTTACACTTGAGTGGAGAAAGGTGCTTGAAGGTATTGATAAGCTGGAATTCTGGCAGGATAAAGTTACTCGTTTACTGATCGAGGAGGGAGAGGTAAAGGGGGTGGAAACCATGATGGGTATTGAATTTTGTTCCAGAAAGGTTATTCTAACTGCTGGCACATTTATTAATGGTCTGATGCATGTTGGTAAAGTGCAGATAAAGGGAGGAAGAATGGGAGAAGCTCCGGCTTATGGTTTAAGTGAACAATTGGCGGAGAATGGTTTTGAAGTGGGTAGAATGAAAACAGGAACTCCTGCTAGAATTGATGGCAGAAGCATTGATTTTGAGAAACTGCAAGAACAGCCTGGGGATATGGAATTCAGAAAATTCTCTTACCTGGATTATGAAATGGATTACTCAGCTCACCGGAGCTGTTATATTGCGCATACAAATCTGACTGTACATTCGGAGCTGGAAAAAGGATTTACAGACAGCCCCATGTTTGACGGAACCATTCAGAGCATTGGGCCAAGGTACTGTCCGAGTATTGAAGATAAGATTGTGACTTTTTCGGAAAAGGAGGCGCATCAATTGTTTCTAGAACCAGAAGGCTTAGAAACAATAGAATATTATATTAATGGTTTTTCTTCCTCTTTACCCTGGGAGGTTCAATACAATGCCATGTTGGAAATTGAAGGCCTTGAAAATGTTAGAATCTTCAGGCCCGGATACGCCATAGAGTATGATTATTATCCACCCACACAATTATACCACACACTGGAAACAAAGCCTTTGAAGAATCTATATTTTGCGGGTCAGATAAATGGCACTACTGGATATGAAGAGGCAGGGGCGCAGGGATTGATGGCAGGAATAAACGCAAGCCTTAAGATACAGGGGGATGAAGAATTTGTGCTGGGTAGGGATCAGGCCTATATAGGTGTGCTGATTGACGACCTGGTTACAAAGGGCGTTGATGAACCATATAGAATGTTTACCTCCAGGGCTGAATACAGGATCCTCCTACGACAGGATAATGCTGACGAACGACTTACATTACTAAGTGCAAAAATAGGTCTGGCTACTAAGGAGAGGGTTGATTTGTTAGAAAGCAAAAGAGCTTTAGTACTTAGGTTTATTGATTTCTTGAAAACTTACAGCATAGCTCCTGATGAGATTAATGGGTTTTTGAAACGCGTAGGTACATCTCCGCTAAAGCAGAAAATGAAATTAATCGAAGTAGCCAAACGTCCACAGGTTAGGCTGAATGAATTAATCGAAGAGATAGAGGGTCTTCGGAAAATTCATAAGGATTGTGGTCAAAGAGCAGGAGAGGTAGTTGAGACCGTAGAGATTGCAATTAAGTATGAAGGCTATATTGCCAGAGAAAAGCTAATGGCAGATAAGATAAAGAGACTTGAGCGAATTAAACTTGATGAGAATTTTGATTACGAGCGTTTGAAAAGTATCTCTACGGAAGCACGACAGAAGTTGACTCGTATTAAACCTGGCTCTATTGGCCAGGCTTCTCGAATTTCAGGAGTATCGCCGAGTGATATTAGTGTTCTGCTCATATATATGGGTAGATAGTTCCACGTGGAACAATTTTTTATAATTTCAGAAAGATGAATCAAGAAGAGGCAGTTCAATATTTGAAAAATGTCACACGTTCCATTCCGAATTATCCAAAGCCCGGAATTGTTTTCAGGGACCTGACCACAATTTTTCAGAATGGTGAAGCCTTTGCTTTGGCCCTCGATCAGTTGATGAATTGTTTAAGAGATGAAAATTCCGAACCCATCTCCTTTGAAAAATTTGTAGGAATAGAAGCAAGAGGATTTGTTTTGGCTGGAGCTTTGGCCGCAAAAATGGGAGGAGGGGTAGCATTATTACGGAAGCCTGGAAAGCTTCCTTATAAAAAACGAGGAATTGAATACAAGTTGGAGTATGGTGAAGATGCCCTGGAAATGCATGTGGATGCCGTTCAACCCGGGGAAAAGGTTGTAGTGATAGATGATCTATTGGCTACCGGGGGAACAGCTGAAGCTGGATGTAAATTAGTAGAAGAAGCTGGAGGTAAAATTATAAAAGTATTGTTCCTGGTAGAGCTTCCCGAACTGGAAGGGCGGCTCAGGCTTAGTGCATATGATATTGACTCGATTGTTAGCTTTGAAGGGCATTAATTCTTCTCTTTAGAATTTTTCATTTGAGCATAGCCAGGGTCCCCCTACCTTCCAGAAGCCTGTATGGATGAAGGCATTAGCAAGGGGAAAGTCACCCGATTAACTTATTTTAGTGCTCTGAGAGTGCCATATCTATTCAGTTTGTGTCCCTCGGCCCAGGTAAAGCACATTAGTGAAGCTCAAAATGACGCATAATTCTGACATTTCTTCTTTGATTCGTTCGTTGCCCGAACAAGCGGGAGTTTATCAATTCTATGATAAAAATGATGAGCTGCTTTATATAGGCAAAGCAAAAAATTTAAAGAAAAGAGTCTCCTCCTATTTCTCCAGAAATAAATTCGAGTCTTTTAAAATTAAAGTTCTGGTAGATCGGATTGCTGATTTGAAGTATATCGTCGTGGATACCGAATCCGATGCCCTGCTGCTAGAGAACAATTTGATCAAAAAGCATCAGCCGAGATATAATATATTGCTTAAGGACGATAAAACCTTCCCCTGGATTTGTGTAAAAAATGAACCTTTTCCCCGGGTCTTTTCAACAAGGACTGTGATTAATGATGGCTCTAAATATTACGGGCCCTACACTTCGGCCTATGCAGTAAAAGTATTGCTTAATTTGATTCGTCAGCTTTACCAGCTTAGAACATGTAAACTTGCATTGACCGAGGAAAATATCGAAGCTGGTAAATTCAAAGTATGCCTGGAATACCATATTGGAAATTGCAAAGCTCCGTGCGTAGGATTACAAACTCAGGAAGCCTATACAAACAGCATACAGCAGATTCGAAATATCATAAAAGGTAATTTGACTGACGTCGTCATTCATTTGAAACGAGAAATGGAACAACGCGCTGCCTTGTTTCAATTTGAGGAAGCCAATCAGTTTAAAGAGAAGATCGATATTCTTTCCAGATACCAAAGTAAATCAACCATCGTAAATCCCGCCATTTATGATGTGGAAGTATTTAGCATTGTAAGTGATGAGAAGGAGGCTTTTATTAATTATTTGAAAGTGGTAAAGGGTGCAATCATACAGGCCCATACGGTGGAGATAAGAAAAAAACTGGATGAAGAGGACGTGGAACTTCTAGCTTTTGCAGTTACCGATATCAGGAACCGGATTGAAAGTAAATCCAGGGAGCTGATTGTTCCTCTGGATCTGAAAAGCTATTATCCGGAATTGCGAATCACTGTACCCAAGCGAGGAGATAAGCTAAAGTTACTTGAGCTATCCTTGCGAAACGCAAAGAGCTATAAACTGGAAAAGATCAAGCGTAATGCTACCAGGAAAACAGCTGAGCCCGGCGAAAGGATCCTAAAAGCAGTTCAAGCAGATTTCAGGCTAAAGGAATTGCCGAAGCATATTGAGTGTTTTGATAACAGTAATATGCAGGGAAGTGAACCGGTGGCTGCCTGCGTGGTATTTAGAAATGGGAAGCCTTCGAAGAAGGAATATCGTCATTATAACATAAAGGAAGTAAAAGGAATTGATGATTTTGCTTCGATGCAGGAGGTGGTATACAGGCGCTATCTAAGGCTAGTGAATGAAAAACAAGCCCTTCCACAATTGATAGTAATTGATGGTGGAAAGGGACAATTAAGTGCGGCGCTTAGCAGTCTTGATAGACTAAAACTTCGCGGCCAGATAGCGATTATCGGGATAGCTAAAAAACTGGAAGAAATCTATTTTCCGGAGGACGCTGTACCTCTTTATATTGATAAGAGTTCCGAATCGCTAAAATTGATTCAAAACCTCAGAAATGAGGCACACCGGTTTGGTATTGCCTTTCATAGATTAAAACGTTCAGGATCCATGATCAGCTCATCACTGGAGGAAATTCCTGGAATAGGAAACAGCTCTATTGAAAAACTTTTTAAGTGTTTCAAATCCATGGAAGAAATAAGGAATGCTTCCCTGGAGGAGCTCTCAGCAGAAGTGGGCCACTCTCGTGCCAGGAAAATTGAGGATCATTTTAAGAAAGCAGCCAGGTAAGTTATTTTTTCCTGGAGACGGTATATTCAACCAGGTCCCGAAGCGAATTTCTGGAAGGAGATTCCGGAAAGGAATAAAGAATATCCATGGCAGCGGTTTTGTATTCCTGCATCTTGGCTTTGGCAAATTCGATACCCCCCATATCTTTAACAAAGAGCACCACTTCGTTGACTACATGTTGACTACGATTTCCGTTTTTAATTTTTCTGATCATTGATTTTCTCCTGGAGGGATCAGCCTGGTTTAGGGCGTAAATTAAAGGCAGAGTAAATTTTTTATCTTTTATATCATTACCCGTTGGCTTTCCTATAAGCCCATGTGGCTGATAATCAAAGAGATCATCCTTAATTTGAAAGGCCATGCCTATTTGTATACCCATTTGGTAAACCTGGTCAACCTGTTCCTGGCTTGCTCCAGCGGATTTCGCACCGCAGGCAGTACAGGAAGCTATCAGGCTGGCTGTTTTCTTTCGAATTACCTCATAATAGGTGTCCATATCGATGTTCAGGCTTCGTGACTTCTGAATCTGGAGCAGCTCTCCCTCGCTCATTTCCCTGGAGGCATGGGAAACAATTTCAAGGAGGTCATAATTCTTTTTTTCTACGGCCAACAGTAAACCCTGGGCCAGGAGATAATCACCAAAGAGTACAGCCACCTTTGATTTCCAGATGGCGTTGACCGAAAAAGTTCCACGACGTTCGTTGGATTCGTCTACCACGTCGTCATGAACCAGCGTGGCTGTGTGCATTAATTCAACAAGAGAAGCGGCTGTATAAGTAGATTCAGTTATATCACCTGTAAGCCTGGAAGAGAGAAAAACAAAAAGAGGTCGCATCTGTTTTCCCTTTTTTCGAAGCACAAAACGGGTGACAATGTTCAGGAGGGGAATGTTGCTGGAAACTACTGATTTAAAACGAGAATCAAACTCTTTCATTTCCCGGCTAACGGGCTCCCTGATATCTTCTAATTTGATCATCGTTCGAATTAGGAAAATCAAAGGTAGAAAAAAGAATGCTGATTCATGTTAAATTTTCCGTCAGGGCTTATTACATATTAAATACCTTAAATATTGATATATTTGTATTTGATCAATATGTTTAAATAATATAATACTTTAGGATATGGAGTTCTCAGATCTGAACCCGGAAGAGGTAGAGCGGGCAGCCAACATGATCAAAGCCATTTCTCATCCCATGCGATTGGCTATTCTCGGCTACCTGGGAGAAGGAAACCAGTTGAGTGTCACAGAGATACATAATTTACTTAAGATTGAGCAATCTACAGCGTCTCATCATCTCGGGATTTTAAAGGACAAAGGGATCCTCGCTTCTGTTCGAAAAGGAAAAAATACCCTCTACTATTTAAAAAGAAAGAACCTGAGCACACTGGTAAAATGTATCAGTGAATGTGCTTGTGATTGAAATATAGATCCATGAAGAAGGTTAGATTAAGCAAAGAATTTCGTTTTGAAATGGGCCATGCCTTATTGAATTATGATGGATTGTGCAGGCATATTCACGGCCATTCTTACAAACTAATAGTAACTGTGATTGGAGAGCCCATTGAAGATCGCCAGAATCCAAAATTGGGTATGGTTCTGGACTTTTCGGACCTGAAAGCAGCGGTAAAAGAACCGATTGTGGACCACTTTGATCATTCCCTCGTTATCAACAGGGAAGCGGAGAAGTTTCTTCCCCAGGAACCCCATGCGATGTATGATAAAGTTCATCTTTTGGATTTCCAACCAACCTGCGAAAATCTTGTTTTATATATTTCGGAGATTGTAAAGGCACGTCTTTCTCCCGGCATTGGACTATTTTCTATTAGGCTTTATGAGACAGCCTCTTCGTATGCAGAGTGGTATGCGGCCGATAATCAGTAGCTAAAAAGATTTAAAGTGGAGAAAAAACTATTTCTATTGGATGCTTATGCCTTGATTTTCAGAGCATACTATGCATTCATATCAAATCCCATGACCAATTCCAAAGGGATACCAACTTCAACGGTATTTGGTTTTACCCTGGCCCTGGAAGAGGTCCTTCGTAAAGAGAATCCCACTCACATTGCGGTGGTATTTGATCCTCCTGGCCCCAACTTCCGACATCATATGTTTCCTGAGTACAAGGCAAACAGAGATGCGACTCCAGAGGATATAAAAACGGCTGTACCATACATTAAAAACCTGCTTGGCGGATTCAATATCCCCGTGATTGAAGTGCCCGGTTATGAGGCTGATGATACGATAGGCACTATGGCCAAACAAGCTGAAAAAGAGGGATTTACGGTATATATGATGACTCCGGATAAGGATTTTGCGCAGTTGGTATCGGAGCGGGTAATGATGTATAAGCCGGGACGGGGCGGAGGTGCACCGGAAGTGCTGGGCCCTGCTGAGGTGAGAGAAAAGTTCCTCGTGGAACGTTCGGAGCAGGTGATTGATATTCTTGCCCTGATGGGAGATGCAGCAGACAACATTCCGGGCGCAAGGGGCATTGGGGAGAAGACCGCAAAAAAATTAATAGGGGAATTTAAAACGGTAGAAGGAGTTTATGATAATATCGATCAACTAAAAGGTAAACAAAAGGAGAATCTGGAAAATTCAAAAGAGCAGGTCCTGCTATCAAAGGAGCTAGCTACTATTTCCCTGGATGTTCCCGTTCAGGAAGTACCCAGCGATCTTATAAGGATGGAGCTGGACAGGGATAAGCTTGAGAGTATATTTAATGAGCTGGAATTCAAAAATTTAGCAAAAAGAATTCTGGGACTTTCCACCTTACCATTACCCGCTGGCAATACAAGGGCAAAAGAATCGCATCAGGCAGGACCGGACGGACAAACCACACTGTTCGGCGATCCGGCTGGAAACGAAGGAGTGATTCAGGAGACCTCCCTGGAGCACATAGACTCTGTTAAGCATCATTACCGCCTGATCAATACCAAAGCGGGAGCATTAGAACTGGCAAAAGAGCTTTCCGCAAAAACTTCCTTCTGTTTTGATACTGAGACTACAGGTCTGGATCCCCTGGAGGCCGAACTGGTAGGTATTGCATTTAGCTGGGAGGCATATAGGGCTGTCTATATTGCCTTTGGGGAGGATCGGGAGGAGACATTAAGCTGGCTGGAGCCCCTGAAAGAGGTTTTCTCAAATGCGGGCATTGAGAAAGTGGGTCAGAATTTGAAGTATGATCTTCACATCTTAAAGAATTATGATATAGATGTAAAGGGGATCTTATTTGATACAATGCTTGCACACTTTATACTGAAGCCTGAACAGAAGCATAACCTGAATGTACTTGCAGAGCAGTACCTGAATTATTCCATGGTAAAGATAGAATCACTTATTGGGAAAAAGGGAACACGACAATCCTCATTCCGCTCTGTGGCTCCTGAACAGGCATGCGAATATGCGGGAGAAGATGCAGATATTACATGGCGCTTGGCCGAAATACTGAAAAAGGAGATAAAAGAACAGGGTTTTACCGAGCTGTCGGAACAGATTGAAATGCCCCTGATACCTGTTCTGATGGAGATGGAACATCACGGTGTTACACTGGATGTGGCGGCATTGAATCATTTTGCCATAAAATTGCGCGAAGATATCCTGGTGACCGAGAAAGAGATTTTTTCCCTTGCCGGAATGGAATTCAATATTAGTTCGCCAAAGCAGCTGGGAGAGGTGTTGTTTGATAGGTTGAAGATTGTGGAGAATCCCAAAAAGACCAAAACCAGGCAATATGCCACCGGGGAAGAGATTCTAATTCAACTGAAAGAAAAGCATCCCATTGTTGGTAAAATGCTGGAATACAGGTCGTTAAAAAAACTTCTCAGCACTTATGTTGCTGCTCTCCCCCTCTTGGTTAAGCCTGGTACCGGGAAAATTCATACTTCCTTTAATCAGGCCCTGGTTACCACAGGCAGACTCTCATCGGTAAATCCCAATCTGCAAAATATTCCTATCAGGGAAGAGCGTGGCAGAGAGATCAGAAGGGCTTTTATACCGAAAAGACCCGAAAATATTTTCTTTTCGGCCGACTACTCTCAAATAGAGTTAAGGCTGATGGCACATCTAAGCGGGGATGAGCAGATGATAAACGCTTTTGTCAACAATGAAGATATTCACACAGCCACAGCTGCAAAGATTTACAAGGTAGAGCTTAGCCAGGTAAGCAAGGACATGAGAGCTCGGGCGAAAACCGCAAATTTTGGTATTATCTATGGAATCTCTGCTTTTGGCTTATCTCAGCGAATGCATATCAGTAGAGCCGAAGCCAGGGAATTGATAGACGGTTATTTTGAATCTTATCCGAAAGTACGGGAGTTCATGGATGCCTCCATAGGAAGGGCAAGAGAAAATGGATTTGTGGAGACTATGTTTGGACGCAAACGGCTTCTTCCTGATATTCTTTCAAGAAACGCAGTGGTGCGTGGCAACGCAGAACGTAATGCCATTAATTCACCTATTCAGGGCTCAGCTGCAGATATTATTAAGATTGCCATGATTCGCATTCAGCAGGTCTTTGAAAAAGAACAGCTAAAATCGGCACTGATTCTACAGGTTCATGATGAACTAAACTTTGACGTATGGCCCGATGAGCTGGAGCGCGTCAAAGAGATCACCAGGAAAGAGATGGAAGATGCTGCAACACTTTCTGTTCCCCTTATTGTAGATATGGGGGAAGGGGGTAATTGGCTTGAAGCACATTAAGGATTCACACTTTATTCAGACGCCCTGGCCAACGCTCCCAGGTTTCCACTCAACACTTCTTTTAACATCCCGGGCTCATTGATAATTTCTGTGGCCTTATACAGTTGTGGATCCTCCTGTATCTGTGACAAAATTCTTCCCGCCTGAAAGTAGTAGTGATTTACAATTTCTTCGGTGAGTATCTGTCTGATCTCCTTTTCGAATGTTTCAAGATCCTTCAAATTGTTATGGGAAAGTTTCTCTTCCAGAGAAGAGAACTCCGCCTCGGCAAATTCATAATATTTTTCCCTTTTGGCACTAGTCACCAGCTGGGCAAATGCTTTTTCACTCGAGGTACGAAACTCAAAGTCTTTTTCTTCAATGAACGCTTCAAATAAGGCATAATCATTATCTGATAATGAGAATATATCGGGCGATTCAATTTCATCATGTGTATTATGGTAACGTACTGCAAAATCGAAAAACATACTCTGGGTAAAGAGTTGTAAGGCAATCTCAGAAAGTATTTCGGGAATCACTTCAAAATCGGGTTCTATGCCACCTCCATCATATACCAGGCGCTCATTGCGGGTCGTATATTCAGTAATGAGAGAATCAGGTACGGACCCCACACTACCATCCGGGTTACGATGTTTATAATCAAGAGCCTGAATGCAACGCCCGCTAGGAATGTAGTATTTGGCAGTGGTCACCTTTAATTGAGCATTGTACTTCAAAGGTCTGGAAGTTTGAACCAATCCCTTTCCAAAGGTTCGCTGCCCCACAATTACAGCCCGGTCAAGATCCTGCAAGGCACCGGCAACAATTTCGGAAGCTGAGGCCGATCCGCGGTTTACTAATACTACCAATGGGATTCCTTTATCAATGGGCTCCCGGGAGGTAGAGTACTCAGAATCCCACTGTGTCATTTTCCCCCGTGTGCTCACAATCAATTCGCCTTTATCCACAAAGAGATTGCATATTCTAACAGCTTCCAACAGAAGGCCACCCGGGTTGGAACGCAGATCGAGCACCAGAGAATTCAATTCATTCTCCCTTTTAAGTTCTTTCAAGGCGTTTTCAACTTCATAGCTTGCCCCGGTGGTGAAGTTGGAAATACGAATATATCCGGTACCTGGCTCAATCATTCCATAATAGGGAACATTCAAAATGGAGATTTTCTCCCTAATCATGGGGATTTCCAGATTCTTCTCTTCGCCGTAGCGCTTAATGACCAATTTGAGTTCAGTTCCTGGTTTGCCTTTTAGCTTGTCGCTGACCTTTTCGATTTCCATTTTTTTGGTTGGGACACCGTCCACCTCAAGGATTATATCTCCGGCCCTGACGCCAGCCTTGGCTGCAGGAAATCCTTCGTAGGGTTCAGCAATCATTACCTGCTCGCCTGATCTGCGAATCAAGGAGCCAATTCCGCCATACTCACCAGTGGTCTGGAATTGAAAATCATCCATATCCGACTCCGGAATAAAGGTGGTATAGGGATCGAGGGAAGAGAGCATGGCCTCGATACTGGTGGTGACCAGTTCTTCAGGATCTGTTTCATCCACATAGAACATGTTTAGTTCCCTGAATAGGGTGTAGTAGATGTCCAAATTTTTTACCAGTTCAAGGTCCCTGTTTTTTAAAGTAGAAAATCCAACACTCAAAAAGAGAATGAGAAATCCGGCTACGAATATGATATGTTTCTTCTGTTTCATCTGAGTACTATTAATTTACGGGTATAAAGGAACCATAAGAATTCAATTCTTCCTATCTAATTAACTTTTTTTAAGAATGAGCGATGTGTATCTTTGTGATCAAATTTTCCGTGATGCAGGGCCAGGATACCATCCTATTAAGCATTTTTACAGGCTCAGGCACAGAGCAAGTGCCTGGCTTTGCTGCAGCAGGCCTGCAGATTGCAGAAAAGGTGCAATCCCACCAACCCACGTGGTACTTTATCTATCTCTTTCTGCTGCTGGCTCTGTTTGCCTTGATCAGGCTCTACTATGGGAATATCCTGATACAAACAGTGCAAGCCTCTGCCAACTTTCAGGTAGCAAATAAGATGTTTAAAAACAACAGCCTCTTACAGAATCAGTTAGACGGAGCCCTTTACCTGTTTTACTTTCTGACCATGGCCTTTCTGATCTATTATATGGAGTTAAGAATAGGTCTGCTCCCCTACGATTTGAAGGGTCCAAGCTTATTCCTTTTCAATCTAGCACTGCTGGCAGCCCTTTTTCTAGGAAGGGTGATACTGCATAATATTACCGGCATTCTGTTTAATCGTGTAAGGATCATCAGAGAATACCTCTACAACATGTTTATTTTTAATAAACTATCTGGAATGGTAGTTCTTCCCCTGATATTCCTGCTGGTTTACACAAGGGGAACTCTGCAAGATGTGGTCTTCTGGATCAGCATTTTTGCCCTCTCAAGTGTTGTTGTCATGCGATTGATCAGGGCCATTGTATTTTCTTACCGTAAGGAAGTTTTATTTTTCTATATGTTTTTATACCTTTGTGCCCTTGAAATAATACCTCTTGTATTATTATACAGATGGTTAGAAGGTGTCCTTTAAGTAGCGAATTTAAAACGGAATGAATATGGGAAGAATAAGGAAAATCCTCGTTTCTCAGCCTGAGCCTGAGAATAACAAATCGCCCTATTTTGATTTGGCAAGTAAGCATAATCTGAAGATTGATTTCAGGCCCTTTATCCATGTGGAAGGTGTTACAGCAAGAGATTTTCGACAGGAGAAAGTCGATCTTGGATCTCATACGGCTGTTATCTTCACAAGTAAAACATCCATAGACCATTATTTCAGGATGGCCGAGGAAACACGGACCAGCATTCCCGATACCATGAAATACTTCTGTGTTTCGGAAGCTACCGCTTACTATCTTCAGAAATATATTGTCTATCGTAAAAGAAAGATTTTTTATGGGAACGGAATGATTCCCAACCTTGTGGAGATAATGAACAAGCACAAGGATGAAAAATTCCTACTTCCGCTTTCTGCTGCGCACAAAGAGGAGATACCGGAACTATTGAAGAAGAGTAGTTTTTCCTTCTCAAAAGCCATCCTCTATAGAACCGAATGTAGTGATCTTTCAGACCTGGCAGATGTGAATTATGATATCCTGGTGTTTTATAGCCCATCAGGAATAAAATCATTGTTCAAGAATTTCCCCGATTTCAAACAGAACAATACTAAGATTGCTTCGTTTGGTGCAAAGACAGCAAAAGCCGCAGAGGAAGCTGGATTGCGTCTGGATATTACTGCTCCCAAGCCACAGGCTCCCTCAATGACTATGGCGCTGGAGAACTATATCATTGATTACAACAAGAGTAACGGGAAATCGTAAAAGAGTTTTCACTATCCAAAAGCGAAAGGCTTTCCAGCAGGAAATCCATCTCTTCCCTGTTTGAAGCAGGCAGATCAATCTATGCCCCTCCCCTAAGGATCATCTTTAAGCTCGGGAATGAGGGTCCTCATCCAGCAGCAATGGCAATTTCTGTACCTAAAAGGCTATTTAAAAGAGCTGTAGACCGAAATCTCCTAAAGAGAAGAATTAGAGAAGCTTACAGGCTGAACAAAGGGATTTTATATAAGCTTTTACAAAAGAAGGATCAGAAGGTAATACTGGTTATCCAGTATCAGGATCGGAAGCTAGGTGACTATCACTCCATTGAGGAGGCTCTGATCTTAGGATTGACTAAACTCATTGAGAAATTGGCCGACTAGCGAATAATGGCCCGTCCGCCCAGCCCGATGGAGAGTTCTCTTCTGACCCTTTCAAGGCTTTGAATTCTTACAATGACCTGGTTAAGAGCCTCAATATCCTGTTTTTTTTCACTCTCTTCCAGCTCCTTACGTAGAATAGACAAGGCTTTTTCAATAACCATCATTTTATAGGAAAGCAAGGACTTGGGGACCTCGAATCCAAGGTTTTCCCCAGGCAGTTCAACATAGGCCTCCTTACGCTTCCATACCTTACTCAATTCATAGCGAGAAGTAAAAATGTCCACTGCCAGTTCTCGTACTCCGGCATGATCATGGTATACAAAATAACGTTCGGCCACTTCATCCCCACGCTCAATCAGATCTTTAACATTTTCAAAAATCTGATTATATACCAGGTTGGTAAATTCAAGTTCGTCATTCTGGATCTCCCTGATAATGTATTGTGCTACGCTTATTTCTGCCTGCTTCTCCCCGCTGAAATGAAGCTTCAGGTTGCCAAATTTTAGTAGAAAATAGATAATCTCGCGCTCTTCTACCTCGGAGTATATATTCTCAACAAAACCAGGAACCACAGGTTGACGGGGCATGGTGGTGGGAGCTTCCTGTCGAACCTGACGACCCGATTGCTCTCTGCGCCATTGTTGCTCCTGTTTACTACGCCTGATTTTGTTGACCTCATTGTAAAGGACCTGCTCTTCTACGCCCAGAAGCAAACTGCTTTCTTTCAGGAAGACGCTCCGCATAATCCCATCGGGAATAACGGATACAGATCTTACAATATCAGTAATCAGCTGGGCTCTTTTGATTGGATCATGCTGTGCTTCCACAAGCAAGATTTCAGTTTTAAAAGAGATAAAATCTTTCGCGCTGGTTTTAATGTACTCCAGAAACTCTGATGAGCTATGCGACTGGGCATAGGAGTCTGGATCCTCCCCCTGGGGCAACATAACCACTTTTACATTCATTCCCTCCTCCAGGATCATATCAATTCCGCGGAAAGAGGCTTTGATACCCGCTTCGTCCCCATCGTAGAGAATGGTTACATTTTGGGTAAATCGCTTAATCAAGCGGATCTGTTCCGTGGTAAGAGCCGTTCCTGATGAGGCCACCACATTTTCAATTCCGGCCTGGTGCATGGAGATGACATCCGTATAACCCTCCACCAGAAAGCATCTCTCGTCCGATACAATGGTTTTCTTTGCCTGGAACAGACCGTAAAGAACCCTGCTCTTATGGTATATATCCGATTCAGGGGAATTCAGATATTTAGCAGTTTTTTTATCCGATTTCAGGGTGCGGCCACCAAATCCAATAACATTTCCAGACAGGGAGTGAATGGGGAATATAACCCTTTCGGCAAAGCGGTCAAACATGGTGTTGTTATCCCGCTCTATGGATAGCCCTGTTTTTAGCAGGTAACTCTTTTTATAGCCGTTTTTTCCGGCTTCTTCGGTAAATGCAGTCCATTTCTCCGGACTGTAACCCAGCTCGAATTTTTTCAGGATGTCGTCCCGGAAGCCCCGGTTCCGGAAATATGCCAGACCGATGGCCCTTCCCTCATCGCTATCCAGCTGTGAAACGAAATAGGAAGTAGCAAAGGCTGTGACCGCCATAAGACTTTCCCGTTCATTTCTTTGCTGGATCTCATCGGCTGTCAGCTCTTTCTCTTCGATGGCTATATTGTACCTCTGGGCAAGATACCTGAGGGCTTCCGGATAAGAGAGTTTCTCATGTTCCATCAGGAAGCCGACCACATTGCCTCCCTTCCCTGAACTAAAATCTTTAAAGATCCCCTTTGACGGGGAAACCATAAAAGAGGGGGTTTTTTCATTGGAAAAAGGGCTGAGCCCCTTATAGTTGGCCCCGCTTTTCTTCAGAGTCACAAAATCGGATATCACCTCCACAATGTCGGCAGTATCAAAAATTTGATTTATGGTCTGCTGGTCTATCATTCTGCTTAAAAGTAAAGAAACTAATTGTTCAGCCAAAATCTTATATTTACGTTAGATGAATTAATTATCAGAAGCGCTCAGGGAGGTGGAGCAGGATTAAATCGCAGGGGCTATGAAAAAACTGGTGGTGTTGACTGGCGCTGGGATGAGCGCAGAAAGTGGATTAAGAACCTTCAGGGAAATGGGAGGTTTGTGGGAGGAACACGATGTGTATGAAGTGGCCAGTCCGGGCGGATGGCAGCGTGACAGGGCTATGGTTTTGCGTTTCTATAACGAAAGAAGAAAACAACTCCTGGAGACAAAGCCCAACAAGGGCCACCTGGGCCTGGTGGAGTTAGAGCAATATTTTGAGGTTTGGGTAGTAACACAGAATGTGGATGACCTGCATGAAAGGGCAGGCTCGAGTCGCATATTACATCTGCATGGAGAACTACGCAAATCGCGCAGTACGACAGATCCGGCCCTGGTATATGATATCGATGGCTGGAAACTGATGGAAGGAGATCTATGTGAAAAAGGCTCCCAGTTACGCCCTCATGTGGTGTGGTTCGGTGAAGCAGTGCCGGCTATTGAAGAGGCTGCCAGGGTGGTTTCTTCAGCAGATATTTTTGTGATCATAGGGACCTCAATGAATGTCTACCCGGCAGCTGGATTGATCAACTATGTGCCGGGCACAGCTCCCATCTATGTGATTGATCCCAACGAAGTATCTATCGCTGGCCATCCACAAATCCGGGTCATTCAAAAAAATGCCGGGGAGGGAGTTCAGCTACTGACGAAGGAGATCAGAAATGAATAAAAGACAAGGCTATTATCGAGGAACTGTTCTGGTAATCATGACATTGTTTATCATGGCCTGTTCTGTGAGCGGACAAGAATTTAATGCAGGCTTTTTTGGTGGTTTAAATATATCCCAGGTTAGAGGGGACAGCTATCAAGGGTTTAAAAAAATGGGATTTAATGCAGGTGTTTTTGTAAACCGACTCATCGATCAACATTTTTACTGGCAGGCCGAAATCAAATATGGCACCCGTGGCGTTTATGAAGGTCCCACCGATACCAATCCAAGCCTGTACCGGAGTTCTTACCATATTCTGGAACTTCCCCTTTCGGTTCACTACCTATTTGATGAAAAGTTCATACTGGAAATAGGCATGTCTCCCGAAGTGCTGATTACCACTGTGTTCTGGGATGAAAATGGAATCCTGGATGAGTCCTCCTATCCCGATAACAGGAGATTTGGATTAAGTGTATTTGCCGGTATTGGATACTGGTTCACTGACAGGACGATGGCAGGATTCCGGTATACCAATTCAGCCGTCCCGTTTCGTGATCCGCAAGAGTGGAATAATGCACAGAACCGTGGATTTTTTCATAATGTGCTCAGCTTTGATCTGGCCTACAGGTTTAAACATCAGTAGTCAGGCATAGGATACGGTAGCAATGTAGACCATACATTTGAAGTGACTTAACAGTACCTGGCTGCAGGCCTCCAGCGTAGCTCCGGTAGTAATAATGTCATCGATGATCAGAATTTTTTTATCATCAAGATCCGGAACGTCATCACAAAGGCTGAATGCTAAAGCCATGTTTTCAAATCGTTCCTGCCTGTTCATTGTCGTTTGTGATCGCTGATAGCCAGTACGCCTGATCAAATTGCTTCCTATAGGAATCCCTGTAATATCCGAAGCGCCACGTGCAATGAGTTCACTCTGGTTATATCCACGCTGTTTTAGCTTACGACGGTGGAGTGGCACCGGGACCATCAGGTCGCAATCTGCAAATGAAGTATTCTTCAGCTCCTGACCCAGCAAACGCCCCAGGTATAAGCCGGCCTTCTGGTTACCGCGGTATTTTAGATCGTGAAGCAGGGCCTGGTAAGCAGATCCTTTTTCAAACCTGAAAAGAGAGGTTCCGGCCCTGACCCTTACCCTTCCCCAGAAAATTTTGCTTACCGGATTGTTATCACGATCCCCGAATCCTGTCCTGGGCATTTTCATTTCACATATAAAGCATAAGATGACTCCCGGAGCGTGTAGTCTTTTTCCACACACCAGGCAATTTGAAGGCAAAAAAAGCATCAGAAAGTCAATAAGCCACTGCATCTCTTTTTAAGGATTGATGGCATTATCCTCTATTTATCAGCTAGCTTTTTGGTGGAAAGAAGTCCGCATGCAGCCCAGATATCCTGACCCCTGCTGGCGCGTATGGTGGTGGTGATCCCCTTGGCGATTAACTTGTCCTTAAATGCATTGATGGTAAGTTCATCGGGTGATTCAAGCGGGGTGTCAGGAATAGGATGGAAACGGATCAGGTTGATCCGGCAACGAATTCCTTGCAGGATCCTTGAAAGTTCGTTCACATGGGATGCCGAATCGTTGAAATCTTTGAATAGTATGTACTCAAATGAAACCCTGCGTTGCCGGCCAAAATCCCATGACTTGATCTCTTTCAGAACCTCTTTCAGGGGATATACCTGCTGAACAGGCATCAGCTTTCGGCGCTCCTCTTCAAATGGGGTATGCAGGCTTACAGCCAGGTGTGCATTGCTCCTGTTCAGAAATTCAAGCATGGCGGGGGTAATACCAATGGTTGAAACAGTTATTCTTCGGGGACTCAGGGCAAATCCCCAGTCCGAAGTGAGCACCTCCAGGCTTTTCAAAACCTCTTCAAGGTTATCCAGGGGTTCACCCATGCCCATATAGACCAGATTGGTGATGCTTCTCCATTCCGGAATGCTCCTGTATTGATTCAGGATCTCGCCCGAGCTCAGGTCGCCCTGGAAACCCTGTTTACCGGTCATGCAAAAGAGGCAACCCATTTTGCAGCCCACCTGCGAAGAGACACAGACTGTGTGGCGCTTTCCATCGGGAATATAGGCTGTCTCAATAAATTTTCCTTCGAGAGCAGGGAAGAGGTATTTTTTGGTACCATCTACAGAGACTTGAACATCCGTAGGAGACATGATACCTGTTTCATAATTTTCCTTGAGAAGCGCTCTGGCCTTCAGGGAGAGATTGGTCATTTCCTCAAAGGAGGAAACTTCTTTTTTATAGAGCCATTCGGCTAGTTGACGACCTGTAAAGGAAGGGAGTCCAAGCTTAACACTCAGGTCATTTAACTCTTTCAGGGTCTTGCCAAACAGATGTTCCCGCATGGATCAGAAATATATTTCAGAGATAATGTTACCAAAAGGGATTCCCTTGCTAATCAGAATATCCCTGGCTTCAACCACCATATCGGCGCTTCCACAAAGGTAGTACTTCAAAGCCGGATTCAGCTCATCCTGCTGTTCCAGGTATGCAGTAACCCGTCCAGGGTAAACCTCTTCACCATTTTCGGCGCTGCAGCACCTGATGTAATCCTGGCCCAGGGCCTCATGGAATTCATCATAAAAGTTAAACTGTTCCAGGAAGCGGTTCCCATGAAGCAAGATTTTATTTTCCCCAAGTCCGGAGCGTAGCATGGAGTAGAAGGGAGCGATGCCTGTTCCGGTAGCGATCCAGACCGCCGGATCTTTGTCCCCTGTGAACTCCCCTCCTGCAGCAGTAATCCAGATGGTGTCGCCTATCTCCAGGTCAGATAATTGCGGGGTAAGGAATCCATCATCTACCACCTTGTACAGGATGAGGATTTCTTCCTCCTGCTCTC
>QMPQ01000040.1 GCA_003648635.1 Bacteroidota bacterium
AGAGGGAGCGGCGTTCGGACTGGAAACCAAAGGGCTGGGTGGTCTTGTTGTAGGAGCCGCTACGGGCAATACCGGCCTTAAACAGATCTGTGTGTGCCAGAAGGTTGGCCACCATGAGTCCTCCATGGCTATGGCCGATCACTCCAATCCGCTCAGGATCGGTCACTCCCATCTCCACCGCCTTGACTACTGCAGCCTCCGCATCAGCCACCAGCTGGGGCACGAAGGTATTGTAGGTGGTCTCCGGATCGCCAACCATTGGCATGGCGGTCTGGTCCAGCACCGCATAGCCCTGAAGCAGGAAATAAAGGTGAGAGGCCCCGTACAAACGCATGAAGCGCCTTGTAGATCCCCTGACCTGTCCCGCGGTGCTGGCACTGGCAAACTCCTGGGGGTAAGCATAGATCACAGTTGGCAGAGCAGTTCCTTCCTGGTATCCTGGGGGAAGGAGTAGCTGGAAACTGAGAGGAACCCCGTCTTCCCGTTCGTAGCGGACAATCCGCTTCTCGATCTGCCGCAATTCCGGAGTAGGATCTTCAAAATGGGTAACCGGCACCTGTTTCAGTTGCCGCATAGCTTCCCCTTCTGCTGCCTTGATCTTTTTTCCCGGGGTGGCCAGATAATAGTTTGGTACATCGACAGCGGACTCGGAACGCAAAAGGAAGCGGTCGCCTTCACCTGCAAAGGCCACGAATGACTCGTAGCGTTCCGGATCGCAGCGGAAAAGTCGGGTAGACTTGCCGGTCTCCAGGTTCCTTAGGTCCAGGAAGGGCCTGTCGCCCTGAGTAGTGGCCCCGCTGCCACGAAAATAGACCTCAGCCTTCTTCTGGTGCATGACCCGTTGGCCATTGGGGAGCTGCCGCATGACCGGACTGCCCGGATTGTTGTAGCGATCACTCTCATCCATATCGTACCAGAGCCGTGAGCTTCCTTTATCAACGTCCAGCAGCCATACATAGCGCCAGCGACGCATCCGTTCGTTTTCTGTCAGCATGAGCACACCCCCTTCTTCTGCCCAGGCATTCATCCAGGGCTGGATCCTGTGTTCCGCTCTGAATACCTCCTCGGCTTCACCCGTAAAAGGGGCATCCAGGCGCATGAGCCTGTCCCGGTGCGGTACTTCAGCCATCGGATCCCCTCCGTCCAGTGCCTCCACCCAATACAGGGTGTGGGGTGCTGTGGGCCGCCAGCTAATCGAACGCGGGCCCTCGATCTCTCCATGGATCGGAACCGCATCAGCCAGCGGATAGGAATATAAACTTGCCACCTTCTCCCCCTGATCGTTCCATATTTCGGCCTCACTGGCAAATCGCCTGTAGGCCACCTCATGCGACCAGGGACCCACCAGGCGCTCTATGAGAATGTATTTTCCATCGGGTGAAAACTCGGCCCTGGCATAGATGTCGGGCCCGCCCAGGACCTTCATTTCTCCCGTTTCCGGTTCCACCACAACCAGTTCGCAGGTGGTATAATATTCAAAAAGTTCATCGTCGTAGGCAGTCTCGAGCAGATTACGCGCTTCATAGGTAGAGCGGGCCGTGGCCCCTGCTCCTTCACGGATCTCCGGGCCTGCCGGAATAACCGGCGCTTCAGGAGCCGGCCCACGCTTCGGGATGCGTCGAACCAGCAAACGTTCCTGGTCGGGTAGCCAGGTCACAGGATTTGTCATCAAAGGATTGATAACTGTATTTTCGATCTTGCTTATTCTTCCATCCACAGATCCGACCCACAATTCGAATCTGTCGGGGAATTCAACAGTGAGAGCAAAGCGCCGGCCATCCACATTCCATGCCACTTCGAAGACTTCAGCCCCGGCTGGTAGATCAATTGCAGTCCGGACTCCATCCTCGATGCGGATTACATAGGGAGAGATACCCCCCCAGTTTTGACCGTGAAAGCCATTTGTGGCGGGATTAATACGCATCCCGGCAAGTTTGTGCATGGGTGCACCCATTTCGGCCAGAGTAGGATAGCTCAATGGTTCGGCCAGAAATAAATACTCTCCCGTTGGAGCGGTCCATATCAAAGGGAGTTCTGGTGCGTGAAGCACCTTCATGATTTCTTCCGGCGGGGTCTGCCATCCAGCATCTTGAGCTGCTGCAGGCATATAAATGATTGCCACCATGGCAACCAGCATGACTGATCTGATGATAATCCTGCTCATTTTTAAATGTTTTAGTGGTAAATAGATTTAAACAACCAGGTAAGTTAAGGAAATCTTAGCTGATCAGCAATGCCAGGAAGCCCATCATGAGGACCGCATCGGCCGCCAGGCGGAAATAGTCGTTTTTTCTGAAACGTGAGGGATAATAGAGGACCAGCAACAGAATGGTGCACATGCCGGTCAGGATTAATGCATACTTGGAAAAGTGATCCATTTCAAAAACCAGGAACTGCAAGAGGGAGACCAGGTAGATTGCTATGGCCGTTCCCAAAAGCAGGTTTTTGGTAGCTTTGATACCGAGCAGATTGGCCAGGGATGCAATGCCCATCCGGCTGTCGAGTTTAATGTCGTAGAGGGAGATCACCCCCAGGTTCATCAGGAGGACCCCTAAAAAGATCAGCGCAACCATTCCATGACCCGCTTCAAACCCACCTTCCTTAGCAACAGCAGGTCCCAGCCAGGTGCCTGCCATATAGAGGAGCATCACAAAAAATTCCCCGGGAATCTGGAGTATCCTGTTCTTCCTGAATACATGGCGCATGGCATAAAAGAGCAATACCAGACCCGCCAGAACCAGGGCATACTTGAAAAGCTCCTTGTCCAGCAGGTTGATGATCAGAACAAAATTCACTACGGCAACCACACCGAGGGAGTAGATCACGAGCTTGCGGTGTTTGAGCATGAAATAGTGCATCTCTCGCTCCACTTTCTTCCTGTGTCTCAGGGCATCCAGCATGTGATCGCCGGTATAGAGTAACCATACGCTTAGTGCCAGGACAATCCACCATACATATCCTGGATCCGTGCCAAACAGTCTTGCAGCAAAACAGGATGAAGCCAGGGCCCCTAATACTATATCAAGGCTCAGAAAATGCAGATAACGATAAAACTTCATTCAGAGGAAAGCTTATGAAAGGGGCGAATTTAACAAAAGTTAGCGGAACTCAGCTATGGTGATTTTTACACTCATCCAGATAGGGGTGCTTGGTCGGATAGAGACCTGCCCTGCTCAACACCCATCCGGTGACCAGCATAAACAATCCGGCATAACCCACAAAGGTCCCAATCTCCTGGAAGCCCAGTACCTGGTCACCCACGATCCCGGGGAAAATCTGGATATACAGATCAATGAATTGGCCCACAATCAGAATTGGAATCACAATTTTCAGAACTGTCTTGTTTCTTGCTGTTGCTTTGGGCATCAGTAAAACAAAGGGTAGAAACCAGTTGATGGCAATGTTGGCAAAGAAAAAGAACCTCCACCCTTCACCCCTGATCCGGGGAATGAAGTAAGTGGTCTCCTCGGGTATGTTGGCATACCAGATCAGCATAAACTCGGTAAACCAGAAGTAGCCCCAGATAATGCAGAGCATAAATATATAACGGGAAAAATCGCCCAGGTGGCTCTTATTCAAGAAGGGGAAGTGGCCTTTCTGATTCATTAACAATACGATGAATGTGATCACGATGGCGGCATGATGAAAAGCGGCTACAAAGTTCCTGATGGCAAAAATAGTAGAGTACCAGTGAGCATCGATGGACATGATCCAGTCGATCATGGCAAAGGTGAAGGTGATGATCACAATAAAAATAAAGACCTTGGATCGATGCTCCAGCTTCTTAAATATATCCAGTCCACCCACTGCATCCTCCTTAAGGGAAAGGCGACGGATGATCACAAACATCAGGATCCAGAGTGCAAAATAAACCACCATGCGAACTACCCAGAATGGCAGGTTCAGGTAGGGGGCCTTGTGCGTCAGGAGCGGATCATTTGCCACTTCATGCGTATGGGACCAGTGGTATAAGGACTGGGCTCCGAAAATCATTACCAGAAAGAGCAATGCGGCCACAGGCAGGAAACCGGCCATGGCCTCAGGAACACGAATGAATCCCGCCGACCAGCCCGAATGGGTCACACGCTGAATAGAAGCAAACAGCAGTGCACCGGCTGCCAGGGAGACAAAATAGACATTGTTCAACAAAATATTTGCCCATCCCCTCTGGGGATCTCCCATAAAAGCCATGACCAGGGCAGCGATGCCCACCACGATCATAATCAGGGTAGCTAT
Source organism: Bacteroidota bacterium (assembly GCA_003648635.1). GTDB lineage: Bacteria > Bacteroidota > Bacteroidia > Bacteroidales. The sequence goes on from QMPQ01000040.1 coordinate 4,237, forward strand.
GATATAGATGCGGGATAACTTAATTCTCTCTTCCATTGTAACTGTTTTTGGCCAACTACTTTTGCAGGTTCTCTCGAATATGAAGAATGATCTTCCAACGGTCTTCCGGTACAATCATACCCCCATGGGCACCCATGATGCCATAGCCCACGGTAATGGAATGGTAAATTTCCCCGTCTTTCATCGCCTTCACTTTATCATTTACCAAACTGGCCGGTGGGATTGGATAACGTTTGCTGGTAAAGAGGTAGCCCTGTCCATCGCCCTCAGGCCCATGGCAGGAGAGGCAGAAGATATCGTACGATGCTTTGCCCTGGGACAGGTGTTCACTACTTATATCCAAGGGATTGATCAGGGCCTCCCCGGCAGCAATCCGGTCCTCATCGTTATTCTCCCATGCAAAGGGCACCATACCCCGTGGAACCGTACCCTCCACCGGCATCCGCATGGTCACCTGATCGCTAAAATTAGGATTGGGGGTATAGGATTCATAAGCATTGGAGTAGTACATATCGGGCATATAGTCCCAGCCTGTACTGGAACGGGTACGGTCGCATGAGACCAGTGCCAGCAAAATGACGGAGCATACCAGGATGTTTCTGTATATCATAAGACATTACTTTTCTATTACTTCAATGGCCCCGGTCTCTTTCATCACCGAAGAGGCTCTGGCAGCATCAGCCTTCTCTTTATTCACCATGATCACAAATTTATCATCGGTAGCACCCGGGTGGTATATGGGTTTCTTATTGGATGGCCAGAGATTGGCCCGCCACGAGAAGGTAAAAAGACTCAGTATGGTGATGCTGAAAATGACCAGTATTATAGTAATCACCAAAAATGAGGGGAAGGCGTTACTGGGCTTGCCTCCATAATTGAGGGGCCAGTCGATCACAGCTGTATAGAACAGGAAGGCCAGTACTCCAATGGTCGCAAAGAATCCATAAAGCCAACCTACGATGGTTATCCTGGACTTCCGGCCATGATTCTCAAGGATCTCATGCACCGGGTAGGGTGTAAATACATCCTCGATCTCAATCTCCTGCTCCTTCATCTTTCTGAAAGCAGAAAGCATGGTCTCCTCTTTATCAAATACGCCTAATAAATATGCTGAGTCCATATGCAGTCTGTTTTATTTCTTTTTTAACTGGTATTTATTCACAGCTTTTACCTCAGAGATGGCGATCATTGGGATGTACTTCATGAAGAGCAGTACCCCAAAAATAAAGATCCCTATAGTCCCCAGGTACATACTTATCTCCACAAAGGTGGGGGTATAAGTGGCCCAGGTGGAAGGGAGATAATTGTTTGACAGAGAGGTGACAACGATATTAAAACGCTCAAACCACATCCCCACATTGATCAGGATGGAGATGATAAATACTATGGTTAAGTTACTCCGGATCTTCTTGAACCACATCAATTGGGGAATGATGGCATTGCAGATGAACATGGCCCAAAATTGCTTGGTAAATTCGCCTGTGATCCGGTTATGGAAAAAGGTAAATATCTCGTATTCATTACCAGAGTACCAGGCCAGAAAGATCTCGGTCAGATAGGCTGTACCCATAATCAGGGAAACAAAAATCAGTATTTTCGCCACCTTGTCAAGGTGGGAATCAGTCACATAATCTTGTAACTTATATACTTTTCGCAGAATGATCATCAGGGTCATCACCATGGCAAATCCTGAAAAGATTGCTCCCACTACAAAATAGGGTGGAAAGATGGTGGTGTGCCAGCCCGGTTCCACAGAGACGGCAAAGTCAGTGGAGACAATGGAGTGGACCGATACTACCAGGACCGCTGCTATCCCTCCCAGGATATAACTTAAGCCTTCGTAACGTTTCCACTCTCCAACCGAACCCCTCCAGCCCAGGGCAAAAAATCCGTACACGGCCTTTTTCACCTTCGATGTAGTATTGTCGCGGATGGTGGCAAAATCGGGAATCATCCCAAGGAACCAGAATGAAGCCGAGATCAGCAGATAGGCTGAGATGGCAATAAAGTCCCAGAAAAGGGGCGAGTTATAGTTGACCCAGAGCGGTCCGCGTGTGTTGGGATAAGGGAAAATAAAGAAAAAGTCCCAGATCCGGCCCATGTGCAGCGCAGGAAAGATGGCGGCACATCCCACGGCAACTACCGTCATGGCCTCGGCAGCACGGTTGATGGAGGACCTCCACTCCTGCCTGAGAATCAAGAGGAAAATGGAGAAGGCGGTCCCGGCGTGACCGATCCCGATCCACCAAACAAAATTGATGATGGCCCAGCCCCAGCCCACCGTATTGTTCACACCCCAGGTTCCGATGCCCTGTGAAATGGTCACATAAATGGACCAGAATCCCAGCAACATCATCAAGGAACTGATCCCCAGTCCCACAATCCACCAGAATTTGGGCCGGGTATACAGCGGAGATGTAATGTCTGCGGTGATCTGTGAAAGGGATTTATTCCCCAGCACCAATGGACCCCTGACTTCCGTATTGTACATATATTCTATATTAATTATTATCCATGTTGTTCATGATCTGATGATGCATCGTGCGAATCAACTTCGCCCGGTACCGGCTCTGTATTCCGGACTTTGGTGAGGTAGCCTATGGAAGGCAAGGTATGTAGCTGCTCCAGCAAGTGGTAGTTGCGCTCCTCTCTTTTCAGCTTGCTCACCTCCGAATCCGGATCGTTCATGTTTCCAAATACCAGGGCTCCTGAGGGACACGACTGCACACAGGCTGGCTGCACTTCCCCTTCCCTTAGAGGCCTGCCCTCCAGTTTGGCCTCCAGCTTCTTCTCCTGGATACGTTGTACGCAAAGGGTGCATTTTTCCACCACACCACGTTCTCGTACTGTCACATCCGGATTCAGGACCAGGCGGGAGAGATCACTATTCTGGTTAAAGTCGAACTTCTCATTGTTCATGTATTTGAACCAGTTGAACCTTCTCACCCGGTAGGGGCAGTTATTAATGCAATACTTGGTTCCAATACATCTTACATAGGCTACCTGGTTCAGACCCTCATTACTGTGCATGGTAGCAGAAACCGGACAAACATTCTCGCAGGGGGCATTGTCGCAATGCTGACACATTACGGGTTGGTGGAAGACCCTGGGATTTTCAGGCTGATCGCTGAAATAACGGTCGATACGCATCCAGTGCATGATCCTGCGGTTCTTCACCTCCTCTTTCCCCACGACCGCAATATTATTTTCGGCAATGCAGGATACCACACAATTGTTGCACCCGGTGCACTTGTTCTGGTCCACCACCATTCCCCAGTGGTAGCCGTCAAATTTCGCTTCAGGATAAAGGGTTTGAGAATGTGCTTCAGCTTCCAGATGAAAGTGGTTCCCTGCCGACGGATCGCTTTGGTATTCCTTCAGGGTAGTTTCCCTTACGATGGGTCTCCCCTCCATGGTATGATGGGTCTGGGTGCGTGCAATGGGATAGGTCTTCCCTGTAAGTTCAAGCTTGATATGGTCCCTGGTATATTCGCGATAACCCTTCCGATTCCTAACCCAGGTAAAAGCATTGACCCCTATTCCATCACCCACTTTCCCGGCTTTAATCCGGCCATAGCCCAGAGCCAGGGATATGGTTCCCCTGGCTTGTCCCGGCTGTATAAGCACCGGCACCTCTATCCCGTCCATGGTCACCACCATCTCATCTTCCAGTCCCATGGCTGAAGCATCAGCTGGCGATATGGCCAGATAGTTGTCCCAGCAGACCTTGGTAACCGGATCAGGCAATTCATGTAGCCATGGATTATTAGCATGGCGTCCGTCATTCAAACCTACCGGAGAATAGAGGACCAGACTTAAGTCCGATTCCGGAGGATCCAGTTTTAGTTCAGGGGGCGTATAGCTTGTGGAAGCCGGTATTGGTTCAAGAGCTGAGACAAAGTAACCTGCCTGAAGGGTATCAACCCACCACTGCTTGTTTCCCTGAGCTTCCCGGGGAGCGATCATATTTTCCCACCAGAATTTTACAAGATCCTCATAGCTCCCATCCTCACCGGCCCATTTTATGAGTGAATCCTGCCAGGCCCTGCTATTAAAAAGGGGATGGATGCAGGGTTGCTGCAAACTGTAAGAACCTAAGACCGGCTCGGCATCTCCCCAGGACTCCAGGTAATGATGATCTGGACAAATTAACTGGCATGCACTGGCTGTTTCGTTGAGCGCTGAACCCAGATAGGCGGTGAAACCCGCTTTTTTCATGGCTTCAAACCCACCCAAACTGTAAATGGGATTTACATTGGCCATTATTAGATTATCTACCTCACCCTGGCTAAGGGAACTTACAAAGTCTTCAAACTCCCGGTCATCTCCCTGTTTAAGCTGTATGCTTTGCTTCAGATCTAAGGTGCTTGCATAGTTGCCCAGCATCAGGTTAATACCTGCGACCAGTTTTTGAATATCCGGATCGTTGGAGCCACTAATTACCAGTGACTTGCCCTGGTGAGCCAATAGATCAGCTACAAGATCATCTACACTGATTACCGAGGGCGGAGTGAATATGGCAGGGTGCCCTGTGGCTCCTGCAATCTTATTGTATATGGCCCCAAGCATCAGCACCGATTCCCTGGGGGTGACCGGGATACGCGCATCGGCATTGCTTCCTGTCATGGAGAGGGCCGATTCTACCTGGACATGCCTGGACATATGTGGATGGGCCGTGCTTAGCTCCCGTGTGGAGGCATAATCCCGTGCAAACTCTACCGGAGCAATCCATGTACCCAGAAAATCTGCATCAAAACTCAGGATATAATCAGCCCTGTCAAAATGGATTCCTGGTATTATTGAAGTACCAAAGAGATCCATGTGTGCCTCCCGGATTCCGGAAGCAGATACTTCATCATACTGGATCCAACGTGCATTTGGATGAGCCTGCAAAAATTTTCGCAGGGCCTCTTTGGTAGATGGACTGATAATGGTGGGTGTAAGCAAGACGGTGTTCCCACCATCCATTAGCCTGCTGGTGATCCATGAGTCCACCTCATCCCAGCTTATCTTATTACCGCTTAAAACAGGCTCTTTATACCTGGCATCATCGTATAGGTTCAAGACCGAAGCCTGTACTCTGGCACTGGTTCCACCTCGTGAAACCGGCGACTGGTGGTTTCCTTCAATCTTGATGGGACGTCCATCGCGTACTTTAACTACAACACTGCAATACTCCGTACCATCATAGAAGGTAGAGGCATAGTAATTGGCCTTCCCCGGAATAATTTCTTCGGGTTTAATCAGGTAGGGAATGGCCCTCTGAACCGGCTTTTCGCAGCTGGTGACCACTGCTGCGGAGGCCACACTGAATCCAAACAGCTTCAGGAAATCACGGCGCGATGCACTTGTCTTCCCACTGCTGTTCTCCTGCTCCGGGGTAATGCCCTGTTCAAATTCTTCAATACTTCTCCATTGCTTTTCCATGGATATCGCTCGCTTTAATAGTGACACTTGGAGCACTCGGTTCCCCCGGTAAGTTCGGCAGTTACCCTGTCAATCTCGCCTGATTCCATAAGCTTATGGAGCTCCTTATATTGTGTATAGAATTCATTATCAAAAAACTGGATCTCGGTATCGCGGTGACAATTAATACACCAGCCCATACTCAGATCGCCAAGCTGTCGTACCCGGTCCATTTCCTCAATGTTACCATGACAGGTAAGGCATTCGACCTTTCCAACTGTTACATGTTGTGCATGGCTGAAAAAGACATGGTCCTGGAGGTTATACACCTTGATCCACTGGATGGGAATACCGCTTTCCCAGGCATCAACCACTTTGTTAATCTGGTGTTTCCCGGAGTGAGATCCTTCTCTCACAATGGAGTGACAGTTCCAACAGATATTAACATCGGGAATGCCTGCATGTTTGGAGTGGGCTACCGTGGTATGGCAGTACTGGCAATCGATCTGCATATCCTTGGCATGAACCACATGGGAAAACTTTATGGGCTGGTCGGGTTAATAGTTTTCCTGTCTGCCCAGTGAGGTCCCGGCATCATAAAGCAGTTTAACCTGCCAGGCCAGGGCCACCAAAAAGATGATCCCAAGTATATAACGCCGCTTCACCCTTTTAAGGAAGAAGATATCCAGGATTACCCAGGTGAGCACCACCCCCAAAAGAATAAAAAGAAATATTTTATTGATTACTGGCTTCCGCTTTGACAGTCCGTGCTCCTCAAAGTCGTCAAGAAAGAGTTTAATTAGCTCCACATCACCTACATCCAGGTTAAAAGTCTGGTGCATCGTTGACATGGTTTTACTACTTGGATTCAACACAGCTTTTGTGAACTCTTGTAGACTCCGCTCCTTGTATTGATGAGCAATCTCCCAGGCATTGGGATTCCAGTTAAAGGTGTCAATCTCTACCGTATTATGACAGTCGGCACATGCTTTCGATTCAAATTTCCCGTCGATCAAGCCGTAAAAGAGGCGCTCTCCACGCATCAGTCCCTCCACGGATGAGTGTGAATCATGCTCTTCCTCTGTGCCATCGGCACCAGACGCGGTGAGGGTAATACTAAGCAGGAATATAAGAGAGAATGACAGGTTTGAGATCCTTCTCATAAATGGTCAGGTTTGAAAGTTGGGTTAGTAGTCAGTAAATCTTGTAAAGTGGTTTATGCAATTTATAACCTTCGTTGTAAAATAGCAACATCCAACTGAACTGAAGCGCAAGGAAGCCGTGATATATGCTATTTTTATTCTATATAAATAATTTTGTCATATATTCGGATGATGCAATCGCTTTTCTCCGAATACTTTCTGCCTGTCACCCTGGCAATCATCACCCTGGGAATGGGCCTCTCTCTGACTGACAAGGATTTCCGGAACATCTTTCTGCAGCCAAAAGCGGTAATCATCGGACTCTGTTCCCAGATGATTCTTCTTCCTCTAATCGCCTGGCTCATTGCGCGTTCCATTGATATTGATCCTATTTTTAAGGTAGGTCTCATGATTATTGCAGCCTGTCCGGGTGGTGCAACTTCCAACCTGATCACCTATCTTCTTCGTGGCAATGTGGCACTCTCCATCTCCATGACCGCCCTCAACAGCGTTCTTACCCTGATCACCATTCCACTGGTGATTCACCTTTCCCTGAAAGCATTTATCCATGAGGATGCTGCCATCCAGCTACCTGTGGGAATGACCATCATCAAGGTCCTCCTGATTACCATTGTCCCCGCTTTTGTGGGTACCAGGATCCGAAAGAACTTTCCGGATTTTTCCATGAAGCTGGAACGACCACTCAGGGTAGTTCTTCCGCTGCTCTTGATGGTGATCTATGCCGGTGTCATTTTTATCGATCAGGGAACCGGCGCAGCCACCCGTTCCGATTTTATGGAAATTTTCCCACACACGCTTATGCTGAATATTCTGGCCATGGTATCCGGATTCCTGGTTGCACGTGTTTTTCGTCTGCGCGTCATAAACCAGTTTACCATCTCAATTGAAGTGGGACTTCAAAATTCGGCGCTGGCCATTTTTGTTGCAGCCAGCCTGCTAGATAGTAATGATATGGCCCTTGTACCCGTGGTATATGGATCCTTCTCATTCTTCAGCACACTGCTGTTCGGATGGAGCGTGAAAAAATTGGGATGGGTTCCTAAAGCTAACGGAAAAGATACATGAAACCGGCCTTATCAAAGGGAGTGCTTCCTCCCTTCTCTTCGATCACATAGTAATAGATTCCCTCTTTCAATTCTTTACCATCCAGGCTGTTTCCATCCCAGAATATGCGCGGAGAAAGAGAGTGATAAATCCGGGTGCCGCTCCTGGTAAATACGGTAAACTCATATTCGGTTGTCCCGTCGGTGTCCACTTCGAAATAGTCGTTGGTGCCATCACCATTGGGACTGAAAACATTCGGAATATTCAACACATCTCCTGCTGAATCGGGGGCCATGGCTTCTATCTCAAGTATTTGCGATTCTGATAGTTGAAGAATATCTGCGGAGGAATCCTGTTGCTGTCCCGACAAGCGAGGCAGCAAGAGGCTGCACAGGCAAATAATGGCGATGGATCTGCTAATAGTCATATCTTCTCAGTCAGCTTCTGGACCACCCTAAAGTTATTAAAAAATTCCTTGGCGAATACTCTCACCACTGTATATGTGGGTATGGCAAGTATCATCCCGACAATTCCCGCCAGGCTCCCTGCCATCATAATTACAATAAAAATTTCAATGGGATGTGCATACACGCTGTTCCCGAAAATCACTGGTTGAAAAACGAGGTTATCAGTGAGCTGCGTAATAGCAAACACCAGAGTCATATAGCCAATAAGGGGTAGCATCTGGGTGGCAAATTCGAGTTCCAGATTGGCGGCAACTCCCAGAATAATCCCAAGGCAGGCTCCGATCCATGGCCCCAGATAGGGGATAATATTCAGGACTGCAGCCACCAGCCCGATAACCAGCCCAAGCCTGAAGCCTACTCCTACGATGATCATCCCCAGGGTTACCATAATAAGAATTCCGGTCATTTGTAGCAAGATTCCTACAAAGTAACGCCTGAGCAGGTGCTTTATCGATTCCAGGGCGTGCCTGAAGGCTTCTACCTTTTTTTCAGGAACTACAGTAATAATATAGCTGGTGATCAACTTATCCTCCCTGAGCAAAAAGAAAGTGATAAAGGAAATGGCAAAAAGGGCCCATGCAAAATTGCCCAGGATAGAGGCAATTGTGGCAATCAGATCAGATATAACATTAATATTCAAGACAGATACTAATCCTGCCTGCAGCTCTTCACGCAGCGATAAGGCTCCCTCACCTCCAAAATTCATCTTTTCGTACCATACTTCCAGGCTAACAATAGGCTTTTCAAAAGCCTCAATGACCAGGGCTGTATCGATATTGGAGAGCTCCTGGGCCTCATTGGCTACCAGTGGTATAAAGATTCTGAAAAAACTGAAAAAAACGACCCAGATGGTAAGCAGGGTGATCAGAGCACGAACAGAGATGGGGATCTGCCATCTTCCGATCCTGATCCTGCCCAGCAAATGGACCAATGGACGGGCAATAAGGGAAAATACCGAAGCAATCAGAATATAGGCTACAATACTGGAAAAACGCCAGACCAGCAGTCCAAGCACAATAATACCTGCCAGCACCAGCAGGGAACGGGGGCTTAACCAGTTTTTTGATGCCATACTCTGCTGTAAATATAGTCGATTTATCGAAAGGGGAAAGGGGAAGTTTTAAGGTGGAAATGTTGATAATTATTCTTTTGTATTCTGGCTTGTTTGGGTACTTTTACCAGCCATTGGAGAAGAGGAGAATATGAAGCAGTATCTTGATTTACTTACACATGTGCTAGAGCATGGAGCCCGCAAGGAGGACCGTACAGGGACCGGAACCATCTCAACCTTTGCTTACCAGATGCGCTTTAATCTGCAGGATGGTTTTCCACTGATGACCACCAAAAAACTTCACCTGAAATCGATCATCCATGAGTTGCTCTGGTTTCTCGATGGAAATACCAATACCTCTTACCTCAACGACCACGGGGTAAAGATCTGGAATGAATGGGCGGATGCAAATGGAAATCTGGGGCATATATATGGCTACCAGTGGCGAAGTTGGCCGGCACCAGACGGAACCCACATTGATCAGATTTCTCAGGTGCTGAAATCGATCCAGGAGAATCCCGATTCCAGGAGGCATGTGGTTAGTGCCTGGAACGTGGGAGAGCTGGATAACATGGCACTCCCCCCCTGCCACATCCTCTTCCAGTTTTACGTGGCAGATGGGAAACTGTCCTGTCAGCTCTACCAGCGAAGTGCCGATATCTTCCTGGGGGTTCCCTTTAACATTGCCTCTTATTCATTCTTACTGATGATGATGGCACAGGTAACAGGCCTCGAAGCAGGTGAATTCATCCATACTCTGGGCGATGCCCATATCTATCTGAACCATGAGGAACAGGTAAGGCTGCAGCTGACCCGCGATCCGAGAACACTACCCACTGTAAAACTGAACCCTGAGATTCGTTCGATCTTTGATTTCCGCTTTGAAGACTTCATCCTTGAAAATTATGATCCTCATCCCCATATAAAGGGGGCCATCTCTGTTTGATATGGAAGCCAAAATCCTGCACAATATCTCCATCATAGTGGCCATTGCCAAAAACCGGGCCATAGGGAAAGACATGCGTTTACTCTGGCATCTGTCGGACGATCTGAAACGTTTTAAGAAACTGACCACCGGGCATACCCTGATTATGGGACGCAACACCTTCCTGTCCTTGCCCAATGGTGCCCTGCCCAATCGCAGGCATATTGTGATCACTGACCAGGCTGATGAAGCCTTCGATGGATGTGAAATGGCCCGATCAATTGATAAGGCCATAGAACTGGCAGGAAAGGATGAGGAGTGTTTTGTAATCGGAGGGGGAATGGTATACGCACAGTTCCTCCCCATAGCCGGAAAGCTCTATCTGACTCGGGTTCATCAATCTTTTGAGGCCGATACCTTCTTCCCGGAGATTGATTTCTCTCAGTGGAAAGCGCTTGTAACGGAAGAGGTGGAAGCAGGTGAGCGGAACCAGTATAAGCACAGCTATACAGAGTTTATCAGGTCCTGATCTCCCTATACTACTCTTCCAGTTTTAATCCCGTACCCATGCTGTAAATAATCCCCCAGAAGGAGGTAAAGGCAGTAATCAGATAGAACAGCAAACTCAAGGCGATGGATAGATTCAGATCCAGTCCAAGCCATTGGGCCCCAAGCATAAATGTAAACTCCCTTGAACCGATCCCACCAATGGTCAGTGGCAAAACGGCCACCATGGAGGAAATCAGGAAGACAAAAAGGTAGCCCTCCAGGCTCCCCGGCACCTTCAGGGAGAGCAGTATCAATAATGCAGAAAGCAACTGCAAGAGTTGAACCGCCAGTGAGAGGAGGTTGCTGATCCGGAACACGCGAAGCAGGTAGGGGAAAAAGCGTCTGAATGCGATATAACTTAGGGAAATGGCCAGGGGGATCAGTAAAATAAGGTACCAGACATATTTTCCCATGCCCGGAACAAAACAGCTTAGCACCACTGCCATGCAGAAGAGGGCCACAACTCCGATGATCCGGTCCATCATCACAGCCCAGAAAATCTTGCGGGTACTCACTTCATATTTCCTGTTCAGAAGGTAAATCTTGTAGCCGTCACCCCCTATGCCGCCAGGCAGAAAAAGGTTGTAGTACATGCCCAGCAGGTAGAGCTTCATATTGGTCCTTTCAGAGATAAGCATGCCTGTGGAAGCCAGAAACTTGTTAAGCCTGAGCGAAGAAATCATTTTTGAAAGCACAAATAGAATCAGGGCTCCAGAGAGGTAGAGAAACTTCGATTGCGCAATGGTCCCAAGGACCTCTTGCAGGTCAAGTCTGGAAAATACATACCAGAGTGCTGCGACGGTGACTGCCAGCTTTAAAAGGACTTTTACAAAAGGGGGGAGCTTAATCTTCACGAATGATGGTTCGTTTCACCCTGTAGGGTTTTTTATGCTGGGACTCATAATAGGTCCGCATCAATATCTCCGAAAAAATTCCGATGGTAATGATCTGTATCCCACCGATAGTCAGCAAAAATCCCAGAAGCAACAAGGGCTTTCCCCAGATATCATTCCCGAGAGTTTTCAGCACCAGGAAGTAGATATCTATGATGGCACCGGCGCCAAATGTGATGATTCCCAGGGTACCGAAAAAATGAATGGGACGGTTCTGGTACCGTTTAAAGTACACCATCAGCAGGAGGTCGCTTATCACCCGGAAGGTACGCCCCATTCCATACTTGGACTTCCCAAATTTCCGTCTGTGGTGTCGTACCGGGACCTGCTCCATTCGGGCACCCTGTAGTACCGCCAGCACCGGGATAAACCGGTGCAGCTCCCCGTAGAGTCCGAGATTCAAAGCAATATCCCTTCTGAACACTCTTAAGGCACAGCCATAATCCCGAAGCTTCACACCTGTAATCAGGCGGATAAAGAAATTGGCAATTCTGCTGGGGACTCGTCTTGAGATGGCTGAATCTTTTCTGTTAATGCGCTCACCTGAAACTACATCACAATCCTTTTCCTTCAGTGTATCAAGCATCATGGGTACATCGGCCGGGTCGTTCTGCATGTCTCCATCCATCAGTACAATCAACTCTCCGCTGGCCTGATCGATCCCGGCCGACAGGGCCGAGCTCTGTCCATAATTAGTGACCAGATCTACCCCAAGCAGCTTAGGATAATCCCCGGATACCCTTTCTATTTCGGCCCAGGTATCATCGCTGCTTCCATCGTTCACAAGGATGATCTCAAAGGGATAGGGAGTGGGTTCCATGGCAGCACTGATGGCCTGGCACAAGGGATCAATATTATCCCTCTCATTAAATATAGGAACCACAAAAGAGACTTTTTCCATCAGTTTACAGCTTGGTTATGATCCCATAAAGTAACCAAATTTTGCTATATTTCCGCTCACCTAAGTGATTGATTTATGAAGAAGAACACAATCGCCCTGATGGCCGTTCTGGGTGCAGGAATCCTGATCCTGCTTGTAGTTTTCGGCAGAGTGATTGTACATCCCGATTCCTACCTCTTTTCTGCTTCGGGGGATGCAGTGAAAAGTTATTACAATTTCAGCTACTACCTGAAGTACGACTCCGGAATTGATCACAATGGTATCAACTATCCTTATGGGGATCATCTGCAATATATGAATACGCATCCCCTCTACCTGCAGGTGATTAAATTATTGGACCGCTTTATATACCCCCTATCTGATCATGGTGTAGGCATTCTGAACCTGAGCATGATTTTTTCTCTCCTGCTTGCGATTCCATTTATCTACCTGGTCCTAAGGAAGTTCTCTCTCCCCCCCTGGTATGCAGCGGTGGTTTCCCTGATCATCCTCTTTCTGAGTCCCCAGGTGGACCGGCTTGGGGGACATTTCGAGATGGTCTATGCCTTTTTTATTCCCCTGTTCTGGTACCTGTTGATTCGCTGGCATGAAGCAAAGCGAAAGGGAGGATGGACCCTGCTCCTGCTGACTACTGCACTGCTTGGAGGCTTTACCAGTGCCTACTATGCTGCATTCCTGGCTATTTTTCCCATGGCCATTCTCCTGGTCCAGCTATGGATGCACCGCAAAGCGCTGAAGGGATATCTTCCGGAGGGTCTCCATCTTTTAATGATTGCCATATTGCCCCTATTAATTGTAAAAGGCCTGGTTACAATCACCGACTGGGTGGATGACAGGCCCGATAATCCCTGGGGATTTTTCATATTCCATGCCAATATCTTCAGCATCTTTCTTCCTTCTCACTCCTTAATCAAGGAGCTTAGCAGCGGGATGGTCGATTTAAACTATAGATGGGAAGGACGCGCCTATGTGGGATTGCCTGCCACGCTGCTGGCTCTCTCCTTTTTAATCACCATGCTCCTGCAAGTGGCCGGACGGAAACGACCCCGAGCAAAGAACTACTTTCCCAACAGTAAGCTAAATCTATACCTGGCTGCTTCAGTTATCGTACTGCTCTTCTCCATGTGCATCCCCTTTAAATGGGGACTCGGATTTCTTACAGAGGTCCTCCCTCTCTTGAAACAGTTCAGGTGCCTGGGGCGCTTCTCCTGGATATTTTACTATGTGTTCACTGTATTCACTGCCACCTATCTGTATTACCTGTACAGGCTAATTAGGCTTAAGGGATATCGCATCCAGGCAATGGCAGTCCTGCTGATTATACTTGGTTTCTGGGGACTGGAAGCTATGTCCCGGATTCAAAACAGTACCAGCCATATCTTTAATAAGAATGAGGTTCTCAGTACTGGTGATACTGATATTGGGGCGATTCTGGAAGAGTCAGGATTTAGCCCCGATGAATTCCAGGGGATTATTTTCCTGCCCTTTGCCAATACATGTGGGGATAAGCTTCAGTTTGAACGGGGACTGGGTGCATTCACAGAAGCCATGCGTTGCTCCAATCAGACCGGGATTCCCATTGTTCAGAGTTTTTCTCCCCGCATCTCTCTTTCTCAGGCCATGAGTTCCATTCAACTGCTGGCCGACAGTACGATTTACAAACAACGGGTGGATGATATGAACCAGAAGCCGCTTCTGTTGGTGTTTACTTCCCAGGAACTGAACCACCAGGAGTTGGCCCTGCTTGACAGGGCCAGGCTGTTATGGTCGGGTGATTTATTCTCTCTGGCCCAGCTACCTGTTGAGGCCTTCAACCAGGGATTTGACGCATGGAAAGAGCTGGCCGACACCTTGCTTGACAGCCTTGGCGGCACCGGGACCTTCTGCATTGATGGTGATCCTGAACAAGTGATCTATCAGGATTTTGAAGGACCGTCTTCCGACCGGGCATTTACAGGCTCAAGCTCCTTATACCTGAAGAAAGGGGACATGGAGCTCCTAAACGAGAACCTGTTTGAGCGATGGTCAGATACGGCTATGGAACTCTCCTTCTGGCTGTATGTGGACCACCGGACAGACAATATGCCTAGCCCCGTGCTGCAGCAATGGGGTGCTGATGACAAACTGATCCATAGGGAGCAACTGAATTCCCGTGAGGTGCATAATGTGGACGGTATGTGGGTTCGGATCAGTAAAAATCTGAAGCCTGAACCGGGAATTAGATATGAGCTTACTCTCACCGGCAAATACATCACTGTTGATGACCTTTTACTTAAACCTTCCGGTACCAGGGTCCTGGTCCGCCAGGAAAACGGAGACCAATTATTTGATAATTATCGCGTTCCTTTTGTTACTGAGCGCTGATTTTAGTATTTTTTCCGACTCAAACCTAAATTCAACAATATGAAAAAGTATCTGTTTACCGCAATTACCCTTCTGCTAGTTCCTCTGTTCCTGTATGCACAGGCTGATAAAATTAAGGGAACCTGGGTTACTGAAAAGGGAACCTCCTCTGTGGAAGTAACGAAGGATTCTGATGGTTTTTACAACGGGAAAGTAAACTGGTTGGAAGAGCCCAATGAGTATGGCAAGCCCAAAGTTGACGAAGAAAATGGGGATCCTGAGCTGGCAAAAAGGCCAATTATGGGACTGCCTCTGCTCACTGGATTTACATATGACTCTAAAAAAGATCGATGGATAGATGGTTCCATATATGATCCTGATAACGGCAAGACCTATGATTGCTATGCATGGTTCGACGATGGCAACTACGATATACTGTACATTAAAGGTTATGTAGCGGGCATCAAGGCACTGGGGCGTAAAACCGTTTGGAAGGCGAAAAAGTAGTAAAGTCTATATTACCATAAAGTCAGGGTCGGAGTAACACTCCGACTCTTTTTTTTGGGAAGGAATGATCCCGATAGTTAAGCTTGAATAAAATCGTCCGCTTACGTACATCTGATTCCCGTAAGCGTTCACTTTTCTAAATAGCCCAGAGGCGAAAAAAAACCGCAACTATTTCATATGTATATAGTTGCGATTTTTGGCACTAATTATGATATAAATAACTTGAAAACAAATCTTACGTCCTTTTACATTTCACTAACGGGTGATACAGTAAAATTTCTTTTTAGGTTTAAGTGGTTAGTAAAAAGGGGCCTTGGTCGGCCCCTTTTTCTTTTGCTATAATTCCCGATCTTTTCTATTAATGCAAGAGGTAGGCAATGGCCACATATTCGGCCAGGGCTATTCCCTTGGCAGCATCTGTATTTTTGTAATAATTCTTCATTAATGGAGAAGCTGCCACACCATCGTAACCATGCTCAAAATCCCAGACCAGTGTTGTGAATTCAAGATGATCTTCGATTTGCACGCGGGCAGTGTGATCCTTCACCAGCTCATCCAGCATGGCTGCATACTGTTTTGCCTCCGTGATAAATGCTATCCCTTCTCCTTGTTCAAGCATCGCTTCTCTTCCGGCCTGCTTGTTGTCCTTCCCTTTTACATCTTCGATAGAGACCCCGGGCTGACCCGCAAATGCGATCATTCCCTCTTGCATGTTTGTAATCATCACCTGCAGGTCCCTGGCCTGATCATGAATCCGGGAGATGGTAGCCTGTTGATCCGCATGAGCACTGTCACCAGCCAGCTCCAGCAAATCAGCGGTTTGCTTCTGCACCACTTCGACCCGTTGCTCATTGGCAAGGGCCTCCTCCAAATATATATCTAGCAGATCCTTGGACATATTAATATTGCTCATTAACATCACACAGGCGATCCCTACCAGCAACATCACTATATAGGGCAGGTTGGCCTTCTCTTTTCCGCTTCTCTGGAACACATTTACGACGTAAAGCGGGATAAAGCCAATTAGTATGAAGCCAATACTGGAATAGATCAACCATCCGGCTCCGGGCCAGTGCTGGATCTTAAAGGTGGCAGCAGCCAGTAAGAGAGCGATGGTCAGGTAGCCCACAATGGCATAGACAGGGTTTTTTCTTTCGACTTGTTCCTTGTGGCTGGTAATAAAGTAAAGGGGCAGGAAAACAAATACAATCAGCACCATACCCACCGCAATCATGATGCCGGCACCAGGCCAGTGCATCCTCTTAAAAAAGGATCCGAAAATGGTCAGGATCGCTGATGATAATCCGAAAATGTATGTGAAATTTTTCATGCGTTGATATTTTTTGTCAAGGTTTAGCAGTGTTTGATGCTGGATCTCTGGCAGCCTTTTTTCGCCAATGGAGTCGAGTACCTGGTTGTAGGATGATTCAAAATCTTTTCCTCCATTCATGTAATCTTCCACCATGCAGCAGACATGGTCCAGCATATCATCAATAAGCCGCTCGTAGGTCAGTCCACGACTAAGCAGGTCGGCTTTGATGCGATCATAATTGTCGTCAATGGTAGCGGCAATCATTTCAGGCAGGAGTCGGTTTAAGCACGTAGGTTAATGTGTTTACGAAATCAAAAAACTCATCCACCTTCTGCTCCGTCCAGGTACGCCCTGTCTCCGTAAGAGTGTAGTACTTCCGGACCCGCTTACCGATGTATACAGCTTCGGTTGTAATGTGTCCATCAGCCTCCAGTTTATGTAAAACCGGGTAGAGTGCACCGAATGTGAGTTTGATCTTACCGGTGGATAGCTCTTCCACCCGCTTGGTAATCTCATACCCGTACATCCGTCCGTTGTCGGCCAACAACTTTAAAACAATGGTTCTCAAGGTACCTTTTAACAAATCATTTGCTATCATAACGACAAATATATAACATTATTATATATATGTAACTTATATATAAGGATATTTTATATCTATTTTGAAATTATTGAAAAAAAACGTCTGAACTCGGGTAACAATTCCCGGGCCTTTCTGATTAAACAGTATTAAAGTAAAGCTATCACACTGGCAAATCCATAAGGGTTTGATCCTATGTGAATTGTGGTATTGCTTATGAAAAAACTATATGCACATGAGAAATCTTCGAGATGAATCCGGGAAGAAGAAACTAGTTTTTCTCACCCAGAGTGATAAGGATTTTTTAATCTACATGAGTACTGACGCATGGATCACTCCAGAAGTGAAAAGATTTAAAAACGAGCTGCTGGATAGAGTTAGGGAAGAAAGTTTAAAAACGAATTCAGATAGCTGAATATGATTGAAAGGATATGGAATTAAAAGAGATATGCTGGGATAGGACAGTGAGGGAAGCTGTATGGAAGAAAGGAAGGATCAATCCAGATTACTCTCCTGAAGTGCTGAGGTGGGACCAACATGGACGGATCATGATGTGGTCAAAATATGGAAGAACAGATTCCAGATTCGGATGGTCCATTGGGGCACATAAGCCATTGGAGGATGGAGATTCCGGTAAACTGGACAATCTGCACCCTGTAAACACCTATATCCCCGCAGAAAAAAATAAATAAGTTTTGGAATCCCCGTCGACAGGTGGCTGATTCAACTCTCATATGGCTTTAAGCCGGCCTCGGGAAGTTGTGCCACCTGTCTTTTTTTATCTTTTTTTTTATTTTTTTGCCAAAACCGGGTAACAATTCCTTACCCTTTCTGATTAAACAGTAATTCACAACAAAAACACAGAGTTATGAAAAAGAAATTAATGCCAAAAAGCGACCTGACACAAAAGTTCAGCGAAGAGATGATTGAAGGCAAGAAAATGAATTACCTGGTTGGTGGTGATGG
>QMPQ01000041.1 GCA_003648635.1 Bacteroidota bacterium
GATAGCGGAAGTGTTGATGAGGCTATGCTTGACTTTGTGGATAGTCAGCCCGGCAATTCAGGTTTTGCAAAGTGGGAAGCCTATGATCATCCTACACTGGGTGAAGTTGAAATTGGTGGGTTTGTACCCTACTCCTGCACTACCCCTCCCTATGAATGGGCAGATTCACTGTTAAATCTTCAGGTTCCCTGGATCCTGAAGCTGGCGGGAGAATTACCCGACTTACATATCTATGAAACGCTTACTACTGCAAAGGGCAATGGTATATATCAACTGGATATCTGGGTTGAGAACAGGGCATTTATTCCCTTTCCCACAGATATGGGCAGCAGGAACAGGCAACCTGCACCCGCAGTCCTCACCCTTGAAGGAGAGCAAGTGAAATTCATTTCCGGCTACAAAAGAACGCCCATTCCCCGTATTGGTGGTAAATCACGGGTAAAGACAACACTGATCATACAAATGGAAAAAACTGGGGATATCGAACTAAGACTGGAAAGCAAGACTGCCGGTCACGATCTTCAAACAATTAATATAGGAGGATAGCATCATGAAAAAGAGCTTCATATTTATTTTCGTCTTTGGGCTTATGGTTTCAGGATCGCTTTTCGGTCAGGAAATTGAGGTACCCCTGAGGTTTGATAGATATTACAGTTACGACCAGGTGAATGAAGCCATGCAGGCTCTTCACCAGAAATATCCTGAGCTTAGCTCCCTGGATCTTGTGGGATACAGTGAAGAGGACAGGGCCATCTATGCCTTGACCATTTCGAATCCCAAGACGGGCGATCATTTGTCTAAGCCCGGAGTCTATGTGGACGGTAATATTCATGGAAATGAGATTCAGGCTGGTGAAGTATGTCTTTACCTGGCCAATAGATTGCTTACCCGCTACGGGGAAAATGAGCAAATCACGTCCCTGGTGGATAAAAACAGTTTTTATATTCTCCCGGTCGTAAATGTGGATGGAAGGTATCATTTTCTTGAAGATGCCAACACATCCAGTTCAAACCGAAGTATTCGAAGGCCCAAGGATGATGACAGAGACGGATTGTTCGATGAAGACTTTTATGATGATCTGGATGGGGATGGAAATATATGTAATATGAGGAAAAGGGATCCCAATGGCACCCATCGCACCGATCCCTACGATCCAAGACTGATGGTCAGGGTGGAGCCCGGTGAAAAAGGGGAATGGATCCTCCTGGGAAGAGAAGGAATTGATAACGACGGGGATGGCAGGATTAATGAAGATACCGAGGGTTATGTTGACCCAAACAGGAATTGGGGCTACAATTGGAAACCTGCCTATATCCAGGGTGGAGCTGGGTATTATCCGCTATCGGGGACAGGGCTTAAAGCCATTTCAAACTACCTGCTCGACAGACCTAATGTAATAGTAGTCTGGGCTTTTCATAATGCAGGAGGAATGTTCCTGAGAGGACCCTCTACCAAAGATGAGTCAGAGTTTCCTTCAGCCGATCTGAGTGTATATGATTACCTGGGGGATCATAGTGAGATGATAACTCCGGGATACGAATATTTAGTACTCTGGAAAGACCTATATGCTACCTATGGCGACTTTACAGGTTTCACAAGTAACATCATAGGATCCTATGGTTTTGTGGGAGAGTTGTTTCAATCTTCATCAGAAACTTATACCCTGAATGAGAACCTGATTAAGCCAGGTGAACGAACCCAGCAGCAGGGTAAGGAGGACGCCAGTCATCAGCGTATGCTCTTCAATGATCATGTGACCCAGGGGGAATTATACAAACCATGGACAGCCTTCAATCATCCTCTTTATGGCGAGATTGAGATTGGTGGATGGACCAAAATGAGCTCCAGGCTACCCCATCCATTTATGCTCCAGGATCTGGTGCACAGAAATGCAAGTGCCGTTATCTTTTCAGCAACACAAACTCCGGAAATTAAGGTAGAGCTAATGGACAAAGAGAAGATTGGGAAAAATCTGTACCAGGTAAGGATCCGTCTGGTAAATGATAATGCTATACCCTCCCAGACCTACCAATCCATGAAAAATAAGTCGCACCGCAAAGATATACTGAAGGTAACAGGATCTTCCATTAGTGTCGTTGCGGGTGGCGAGCTGAGGGATAAGCATATGAATCAGGCTGTTTACAAAGAACACAAGCCTCAAATTCAGTTCATACACATACCAGGCTTCGGGAAGCTGGAATACCAGTTCCTGATTTCAGGGAAAGGCACCGTAAAGGTGAATTACTCCTCCTTAAAAGCGAAAGATCAGGAGTTGGAATTTAATCTTTAAGCCATAACACTCCACAAGCTCCTTTCAGATTATCAATTAAACTGTTAAAATCTGTGTTAATTGTTACGATTTGTAACATATCAGAGCTATTTTAATATCATTTGTTACATATTTGCTTTATTATATTATATATTTATATATTTGAAGCCTATTTTGTAATAATTCGTAACAAATACTTTAAAATATGTGTGGATTTTCAGTTTATACGGGTGGAGACAAGATGTTGCGGCTAAGTGTGGTCAGCGAGTTTCAAAAAATAAGCTACAGGGGGCCCGACAATTCAGTGGCCTGTGATCTGGGCGACAAGGGATGGATGGGCTTTCACCGCCTGAAAATTATTGATACTTCAGATGAGGGAAACCAACCCTTAATCCATAAGCAGCTGCACCTTGTGGCAAACGGGGAGGTATATAATTACAAAAGCCTGATGGAAGAGTACAGTGATCGCTATACCTTTCAATCGGAAAGCGATTGTGAAGTGATTATCCCCATGTTTATGGAATTAGGGATGGAAGAAACAGCGCGTCGTCTGGATGCTGAGTTTGTTTGCGTTCTCTATGATGCCGAGGTGGACAAATATTATGCTGCCCGGGATCCGGTGGGAATCCGTCCCATGTTTTACGGCTATGCATCGGACTGCAAGATTATGTTTGCCAGTGAAATGAAAGCCCTGAGTGAGCTTTGTGAGGTCGTTAGACCCTTCCCTCCGGGACACATCTACGATGGAGAAAAATTTATATGCTACACGGATATTGCCAAGGTGGATGAATATGTGGATCATGAGATAGAGGAGGTATATAAGCATATCAATGATTTGCTGACCAAAGGGGTAGAGAAACGTTTACATGCCGATGTGCCTGTGGGATTTCTTTTGAGTGGCGGACTCGATTCCAGCCTGGTGTGTGCTATCGGTGCACGGATGATGGATAAACCTATCCGTACCTTTGCTGTAGGTATAGACAAAGATCCCATAGATACAAAATATGCACGTATTGTGGCCGATTACCTTGGTGCTGATCATACAGAAGTACTCTTTACCAAACAGGATATTTTTGATACCCTGAGCACTCTGATCTATAATATTGAAACTTACGACATCACCACTATCCGGGCGTCCATGGGCATGTTCCTGGTGAGCAAGTACGTCAGAGAAAATTCAGATATCAAGGTGCTCATGACCGGGGAAATCAGTGATGAAATTTTCGGGTATAAGTATACAGATTTTGCTCCCTCACCTTCAGCATTCCAGGAGGAAGCTGAAAAAAGGTTAAAAGAAATATATATGTACGATGTACTGCGGGCCGACCGCAGCATATCATCCAACGGACTTGAAGCCAGAGTGCCTTTTGGGGACCTTGATTTTGTGAAGTATGTGATGAGCATCCCACCCGAGAAGAAGATGAATTTTACCGGGGTTGGGAAATACATTTTACGTAAAGCATTCGAGGGAGACTACCTTCCCCATGATATTCTTTACAGAGAAAAAGCGGCATTTTCTGATGCAGTGGGACATAGTGTGGTGGACAGCCTGAAGGCTTATGCCGAAGAAATGTATAGCGACGAAGACCTGATGGATGCGGAGCTCAAATACACACATGCTACACCTATATCCAAAGAGTCGCTCATGTATCGCGATATTTTTGAATCGCATTTCCCAGGGCGCTCAAAGACAGTGGCCGATTTCTGGATGCCCAACAAGGAGTGGGAGAACTGCGACGTAAATGATCCCAGTGCCAGAGCGCTACCAAACTACGGGAAAAGCGGAGAATAGCTAAGATTTTCAATAGTTTAGATCCTCGTCTGAAAACACACAGACGGGGATTTTTTATGCCCGGGTGTACGATTTTTACGATTTTTCTTGACATTCGTACACTTTTTATCTTATATTTGTACGAATTACGTTTCATTTTACATATATCGTACAGTTATGGACAATATGTCACATCCGAAAAGGGAGCTTGTCCTGAAGACAGGAAAGGAGCTGTTCTGGAAGTTCGGTTTTAAAAGAGTCACCATTGAAGAGGTGTGTAAAGAAGCCGGAATCAGCAAAATGACCTTTTACAAATTCTTCACCAACAAAATCGATCTGGTGAAGATCATCATGAATGATATACTTCAGGAGTCGCTCAGCAAATACAAGAAAATAATGGCCAGTGAGATTCCCTACCCTGAAAAAGTGGTAGCCCTGATCCATTTAAAAAGCGAGCAGATTGAAACCATGAGCAGCGAGTTTTTCAGAGATTATGTGCAGGCCGACGATCCGGAGATGATCAGCTACCTTCAACAGTTATCCGGAGAGAGCATGCAGATGTTCACCGACGACTTCAGGAAAGCCCAGGAAAATGGCGATATCAGAAAAGATTTGAAGATCGAATTTATCATATATATGATGAACCACCTGGTGGAAATGGCCCAGAATGATGTCTTGATTAATATGTACGACGAGCCCCAGGACCTGGTGATGGAGATCACCAATTTTCTCTTTTACGGAATCCTGAACAGGGAAGTACATACATGAAACCTGCTGGAATAAAATATGGCCTATTGCTGGTCACAATCGTGGCCCTCCTCTTGCATACCGGAACTGTAAGAGCACAGTCACTGGGTTTCAAGGGTCAGGCCATCGGGTGGACTACCCTTAATCCTGCTGAGCCCTTCCAGGCCCAGGTGGGGCTCAGGTACATTCCCGAGCTCTCGTTCTCCCTTCCTGCTGGCAAATACAGTATTGATGGTAAGTTCTCCGCCAATATCTGGGGCAGTTCCATGTGGCAGGGCGACAGCACTACTCTGGATAAAGAGCTCTCTCCTTATCGCATGTGGCTGCGCTTTTCGGGGGATCAGTTTGAGTTAAGAGCCGGATTACAGAAGATCAATTTTGGATCGGCCCAGATGTTCCGGCCCCTGATGTGGTTCGACCGCATTGATCCCCGCGATCCGCTTCAGCTTACCGATGGAGTCTATGGCTTGCTTGGACGCTACTACTTCCTAAACAATGCCAATATCTGGCTCTGGGGGCTCTATGGTGAGGATAAAATCAAAGGCTGGGAGTTGCTCCCCTCCCTAAAAAACAGCATTGAATATGGCGGGCGCGTCCAGCTTCCACTTTATACCGGGGAAGTGGCCCTTACCTACCACCACCGTACTGCCGATCCAACTGCGGTACTGCCCGATTCCATCACCCAGGGAATGCAGGCCCCGGAAAACCGCATAGCCCTGGACGCTAAGATGGACCTGGTGGTTGGACTCTGGACCGAAATTTCCCTGATTCATCAGGATCTGAGCTTCACCGAACAGCAATACAAAACCATGCTCAATGTGGGAATGGACTACACTTTTAACCTGGGAAACGGTTTAAATATGATGGGCGAAGGCTTTGCTTACCTGCAGGGAGAGCAGCCCTTCGCCAATGAAGAGGGAGTAGTATTCGGACTACTGTCCGCCTCCTACCCGGTCAGCATTATTCATAATGTAAGTGCCATGGTTTTCTACGACTTTACCAACAACGGTTTTTACCGCTTTATCAACTGGACTGTTGCCTACGATAAGTGGAGCTTTTATGTCATGGGCTTCTGGAATCCGGAAACCTATTCCCTCTATAATGTGGATCCCCGTACGAGCCTTTACGGAGGCTGGGGGTTCCAGCTAATGGCTGTATTTAATCATTAAAAACTACCATATAAAACAGGAAGTAATGAAAAACGGAAGTATCATCACCATCGAAAGTCTGATCAAGAGTTTTCCCATTGGTGGGGGCGAATTCACCGCCCTGAACGGAATTAACCTCACCTTCGCAAAAGGAGAGTTCTCAGGCATTGTGGGTCCCAGTGGATCTGGGAAAACCACCCTGCTGAACATCCTTGGCTCGCTGGACTCGCCCACAAAGGGACATACCAATGTTCTGGGAACTGCCTCGGACCAGATGAATCCCAGGGTGTCGGCCATGTTAAGAAAGAAACACATCGGGTTCATCTTTCAGACCTACAACCTGATGCCGGTATATACAGTTTTTGAGAATGTGGAATTCCCGCTGCTCCTGCTGAAGACCCCGGCAGCCGAACGGAAAAAAGCAGTTCTGGAAGCTTTGGAATGGGTAGGTATAAGCGATAAGGTAAAGTCCAAGCCTCCTCAACTATCCGGCGGAGAAAGTCAGCGGGTAGCCATAGCCAGGGCCATGGTGAAAAAGCCTGACCTGGTATTAGCCGATGAACCTACCGCCAACCTGGATGCTGAGAATTCTCACCACATTCTCCAGACCATGGAGAACTTGAACAAGGAGCTGCAAACCACTTTTGTATTTGCCACCCACGACGAAAAGGTCATCGGGTACCTGAGAAGGATCATCACTCTGGAGGATGGCAAGGTGGTTTCAGATAAAAATATCAAGAAATAAACTTCGAGCCATGATCGCATTAAAACTAGCATATAAAAACCTCGTAGGTGCAGGATTGCGGACACTGCTGATTGTCTTTGTCCTCTCCCTGGCCTATGTGTTGATCATCTATATGAACGGACTCTACCAGGGTTGGGACCGGCAGGCCCGGATCGAAACCATCGCCTGGGAAGTGGCAGAGGGACAATACTGGCAGACAGAGTATGACCCCTATGATGCCATGACACTGACTGATGCCCATGCCCCCGTTCCTGCTGAACTGGAAGCAAGTGTTTCAGAAGGCAAGGCCGTTCCGATCCTGATTACCCAGGCCACCATCTATCCTGAGGGAAGGATGATGGGCGCCTTGCTGAAAGGAATCGACACACGTCAGAAACTTCTTTCCATACCCACCGATTTACTGGATCCGGATTCAGATGAAATCACAGCCATTGTGGGAACCCGCCTGGCCAAGGCGGCCGGACTGGAAATTGGGGATAAGCTCCTGATCAGGTGGCGGGATGTGAACGGTACCTTTGATGCCACAGATTTGAAAATCGCTGAAATCTTTAAGACAGCCGTACCTGCTGTGGACCAGGGACAGGTCTGGATCCCGCTAAGCACTTTGCAGGAAATTACCGGCATGTCCGGGGAAGCCTCCCTGGTGGTAGTCGATAAGAGTCCCGGGGAAGGGACCTCCATTTCCGGATGGGAGTTCAAGGGCCACGATTTCCTCTTCAAAGCATTGGAAGAAATGATCAAGTCAAAGACGGTGGGAGGTTCAGTGTTCTATCTTATTATCCTGGCCCTGGCCCTTCTGGCCATATTCGATACACAGGTGCTTTCCATTTTTCGTCGCCAGCGTGAAATCGGCACCTATATTGCCATGGGGATGACCCGGAAGCAGGTGGTGGGAATCTTCACCGTAGAAGGAGGAATGCATGCCATCCTGGCCGTCGTGCTGGGTGCATTGTATGGCTTCCCCTTGCTCCTTTGGACCACCAAAACCGGAATAAAAATGCCGGAAGGCACCGATGACTTTGGCATGGCTGCAGCAGAACACATGTATCCCTACTACAGCCTGGCCCTGATCATTGGAACTATTATTCTGGTGATGATCGCCACAACCATTGTCTCTTATATGCCATCCAGGAAGATCAGTAAGATGAATCCAAATGATGCCATACGGGGCAAGATTATCTAATCATAAAAATAAAAACCATGTTACGATTTTATATAAAAGGATTGTTCAGGGACCGCTCCAGGAGTCTGATGCCCATCCTGGTGGTGGCCATCGGGGTCACACTGGTGGTCCTGATGCAGTGCTGGGTAACCGGCGTGCTGGGCGATATGATTGTTTTCAATGCAAAATTTGCAACCGGTCATGTCAAGATCATGAGTAAGGCGTACAATGAAAATGTGGATCAGAAACCCAATGACCTGGCCCTGCTGGGCACCGATGAGCTCCTGCAGGATTTATTAGTCGACTACCCTGGAATGGAATGGGTGGAACGGATACAATTCGGGGGACTTGTGGACGCACCTGATGAGAATGGTGATACCAGGGCCCAGGGTCCGGGTGGAGGAATGGCCATAGACCTGCTCTCTCCTGATAGCAAGGAAGCAGAAAGACTGAACCTTGAGAAATCTCTTGTCAGGGGCCGTATGATCCAGTCTCCGGAGGAGATTCTTCTGAGCGATGAATTCGCCACCAAGCTGGAGCTAGAACCTGGCGACCCGGTAACGCTTATCGGTACAACAATGTATGGCGCCATGTCCATCACCAACTTCACTGTCAGTGGTACCATTAAATTCGGGGCCGCTGCTCTGGACCGCGGCGGTATGGTAGCCGATATCAACAGTGTGCGTATGGCTTTGGATATGCAGGATGCAACAGGAGAGATCCTGGGTTACCTTCCAGAAGGGGAATACGATGAGCTTCAAGCCAACGCCGTGGCAGGCTCATTCAATGAAAAGTACAGCAGCGAAGATGAATTCTCACCTGTGATGCTGACCCTCAGAGAACAGGGAACCATGACCATGTACCTGGACATGGTGGATTACTTTAAAACTCTGATCATTGGCATATTCTTGGTCGCCATGGCTATAGTACTCTGGAATTCCGGATTGCTGGGCGGACTTCGTCGCTATGGAGAAATGGGACTTCGTATCGCCCTCGGGGAAGAAAAACGTCATATCTATCGCAGTCTGATTACCGAATCACTTTTTATTGGCTTCGCCGGTTCGGTAGTAGGTACCGCGTTTGGCCTCTTTTTTGCATCTCTTCTAAGCAAGGGCATAGACATTGGGAGCATGATGCAAAACTCCACCATGATGATGCAGGGCGTAATGAAAGCCAGGATTACAACAGACGCATATTACATCGGCTTTATTCCCGGAATACTGGCCACTGCCCTGGGTACTGCCCTGGCTGGCATCGGCATCTTCAAAAGGAAAACTGCACAACTCTTTAAAGAACTACAGGCATGACACGAATTAAATATACAATACAGATAACAGCCATAATGCTACTATTTACATGTGCATTATGGGCACAGCCTTCAGGTAAGGAAGTCCTGGACAAGATAGACGCAAACATGTCTTCCGATACCAGGTACGTGAAATCCAAAATGGTCATACATGGTCCGCGCAGCTCCAGGACAGTAGAGTCGGAAAGCTGGTCGGAAGGCACAGATTCCTTTACCGAATACCTGGCTCCTGCCCGCGAGAAGGGAACCAAGATGCTAAAACTGGAGGACAAACTCTGGATCTTCTCCCCCTCCACCGACCGCACCATACAGATATCCGGGCATATGTTGCGGCAATCGGTCATGGGCTCTGACCTGAGTTACGAGGACATGATGGATGATAAGAAGTTGAGTGATGTATATGATGCGGTGGTTGTAGAATCAGAAATCATTGGTGAAACCGACTGCTGGATTGTGGAGATGACAGCAACATCGGAAGATGTGGCCTACCAGATGCGCAAACTCTGGGTGGATAAGTTGCGTTATATTCCCCTTAAAGAAGAACTTTATGCAAAGAGCGGAAAGCTTCTGAAAAAAACAGAGTTATCCAACATCACCAAACATGGATCACGCTGGTATCCCGGAAAAATCACCTTCAAGGATATGCTAAAAAAGGGTGCGGGGACGGAATTTATCGTGGAAGATATTATATTTGATGTGGAGATTCCCGAGCATGTACTGAGCAAAGCTTCACTCAGATAAAACATCTTAAATGCAGCAAAATAGAATTATATACATTATTCTAATCTTGTTTGCTCAGGAAGCATATGTATTTTCCCAGGAGCAATCAGAAACTGACGGAAACGGGCCTTTGTCAAGCAGGTTGGATGTTTCGTACATTTTTGGAGGGCAGTTCTACAATGACCATTTTGTATATGATCCCGGAGTTGGTGTTCAGTTCACGCTGAATTATAAGGTATCGAAAAGTTTTGAAGCTGGACTTGGTACAGGGTACATCTCATTAATGAATGAAAACTTCATTCCCATTTATGCAGAGGCATTTGCTTATAAGAAAAATAACAGGAATTCTCCGGTGATACGGTTTCAATTGGGAGGGGTGGTCGCCTGGTTCAATACTGCGAACTATCCATCTGATTATTCGATGGACGGGGGTATCTTTTTCTCTGCAGGAATGGGCAGGAAAATTTCATTAAAGCAAAAGTATTCAATACTCTTTCAATGGTCCATCACTCATATTTCTGCGAAGGTAAATTACCAGATTTTTGGCAGCAGTGATTTTACTTCACTAGCACATTATGATATGCTTCAGCTAAGTTTTGGAGTCATAAGGGACTAGTCATGAGAACAATCAGGTTCATACCGTGGCTGCATCTTTTAATCCCAATCCTTCTAATCCCGGACGGATCTGCACAGGATTTGAAAATCAATGAAGCTCAGTATAGCAATCGAATCACTATTAACGATGCTGACAATGATTCCCCCGACTGGATAGAGATCATCAATATAAGTAGTAGAAGTATAAATCTGAGGGGGTATCAACTTACGGATGATTCGACTACAAGTATCGGCTGGAAATTGCCAAATCATGATCTTGCTCCTGATTCGGTCATACTTATTTTTGCTTCCGGAAAGAATAAATATTCCACGCATGAGTGGCATACCGATTTCAAGCTGAAACTAATGGAAGAACCTGTGATTCTGATGGATTGGAGTGGCAGGCTACTGGACCGGATAGATCCGCAATGCGTTCCACCAGATGCCTCATTGGGCCGCTGGCCTGATGGCTCAAATGTATTGCGAATACTCACTCCTACTCCCGGAACTTCAAATAATTCGGCCGAAGTAAAGGAAATTGAATATTTAAGGGATAGTTTATGGATATCCCATCCAAGCGGCTCAAGCAAGCAACAACTTACATTGCAGCTATTTAATAAGCATGGGCCTAACAAAATCTATTATACATTGGATGGCAGTTCACCCGACGAAAGATCTACGCCCTACGACAATTCAATCATCCTCAAGGACATTAATCTAGAAGAGAATCGCTTTGCTAATCTTGGCGATCCCAACTACAAGCCAGGCAACTTGATCTCCAAAGCAAACATACTGCGGGCTGTTGTGATAAGTGAAGGTTGCCCCGCAAGCAAGGTGATCTCCAATACATACTCTATCAATGCCTCGGGCAACATGAATTACCCGGTCCCGGTTGTTTCAATTATTACGGATCCTGACAACCTTTTCGACGAAGAAACAGGGATTTATTTGAAAGGCAAGCACATTAACTATGCACAACATGGGAAAGAATGGGAGCGGCCGGTTCATATTGAGATCTTTGACTCCATCGGACAGCTTGTCATTGATCAGGATGCCGGCATGCGTATCCACGGTGGCGCAAGCAGAGGTTCAGACCAAAAATCCTTGCGGCTGTATGCCAGGGAAAGTTATGGTGCGGAAGAATTTAAATATCCCTTCTTCCCACAAAAATCATCATTGACTTCCTTTAAGACCTTGTTACTCAGGGGATCGAGGGAATGGTCGGGCACATTGTTAAAAGATGAATTGTGCCATTCATTGGTTCAGGACCTTAAGCTTGACTATTGTGCTACCAAAACATCCATTGTTCTTATTAATGGCGAATACTGGGGAATCTATAACATCAGGGAAAGACAGGACAAATATTATGTGGAGAACAACTATGATCTTGAAAACATAAACATTGACATTATTTCCTATAATGATAAGGGGATACTGTTGGAAGAAGGTAGCACGAAAGCCTATGACAGACTAATTGATAGTCTGTCAATATGCGATCCCCAGGACAAATTGTTCTTTAAAAAAATAGGGGACTGGTTTGATATTGAAAACCTTTCTGATTTTTTTATCGCTCATTTTTATTTGGCCAATACCGACTTCCCGGATAATAATTATAAAACCTGGAGAATCCAAAGTGACACATCCAAATGGAGGTACTTCTTTTTTGACCTGGATGGAGCCATGCGACAGACATTCTCAAATCAGATGTCTGACCATATCGATGCCGTCGATGGTTATCAGCAATATCCCGCTCACACTACCTATATACTGAGTCGTTTACTCCAGAATCCTGATTTCAGAGACTACTTTCACAATAGGTTTCTATTCCTTATGAAAGAAACTTTTAATCCGGAAACCGTGGTAGGCCAGATTAACGAGTATCAGAAACATTATCAACCACTGGTATCTGAGCATAGTTACAGGTGGGACAGGCCTGAGGACTATAGATCATGGATCTCTAATGTTGAAATGCTGAGGGCATTTGCATTCCAACGGCCTCTGACAATCTATGATGAGCTTCATAACATTTTCGGGGGATCCATTTCCATATTTCCAAACCCATCAAGTGATTTGATTAATCTGAGGCTTCCCTGGCTAGCGGAGCATGTTACTATAAATATCTTTTCGGCAAGCGGCATGCAGGTCCGGCAAGATCTGTTTACCGCTGTCGACAGGGTATCCATCAACCACAAACTTGATCAGGGAGTGTACATTATCCAGGTGATTTTTGATCACCAGGTCCATTCTGGGAAACTAATTGTATGCCGATGAAAAGGATCATCAGAATATATCTGCTGCTTGGGATCACATTGACACCTTGTTTTCGGCTTTTGGCACAGGAGCTACGCACAGGAATTGACTTTGACAGGATGATACTCCCAAAGGTGGAGTTCCTGAGCAAACTCCAGTTAAGGAAATCATTCGTCGGTCAAAATCCATTTTATATCGTTACGCAGGCTGGTCTGGAATACAAAATAATCAAACAGCTTTCAATCGCAGGCTCATTCCGATATTCCCTGGAGCCCTTAGGAATAAGCGAAAATTCACTTTCGCCTTTTAGTGATAAAATGAGATATACGGCTGAAACAAAAGTCAAATCTAAACGATTTGATAACGGTGTCAGGTTGAGGTATAGACTACGATATCAGCATTCAGAAACACAGCAAGGTAAGAGTAAGGACTATCTGCGGAACAAGCTGATGCTAGATTATAAGCTCATAAAGGAGATGACCCCATATGCCGCCGCTGAATTATATTTCCGGCTTGGTGAGAATGAGCTCCAAAAGTTCCGGCTCTATTTGGGCGCCGATTTCAAGCTATTTAAAAGAGAAGCAGAACTTAGTTATATCCTGGAAGGGGACTTTGATGATACTTATTTCCTGAGCTATCATATGATCGGGGTTTTCTTTCGAATCTAAAAAGTCAGTGTAGGAAAACGGGAAAATTAAGTAAAATTGAATGCACAGCAATAAACCCAATAACATGAAGAGAAGACACTTTCTACGTACTTCCGGGATGGCCTCCGGAGCCCTCCTGGCCGGACCCTCGCTTTTGTCAGGCTGCAGCCCATCTGACACCATGGCTCGAATCGGTCTGACCACTGTCACCTTCCGGACCCGTTTCCTCAGTACCAACCCGGATGCCGTTGGTGATATACTCACTCTGGAAAAGATTCCCGAGTTTTTCCGGGACCGTTTCGGAATCTACCAGCCAGAATTCTGGTCGGAACATTTCGAGTCAAGGTCACCTTCCTACCTGAAGGACCTGAAAGCGGCTCTGGACAAAAACCAATGTTCACTGATCAATATCCAGGCGGACACACCGGGCAAGGACATGTCCAACCCGGAGAAAGGTAACTCTGCCCTGGCCGTCCAGGACATCAAAGAATGGATCGATGTTGGGGCAGCATTGGGAAGCAAAATGGTAAGGGGCAGCTTTATGCAGCATTCCCTGGAGGAGGGAATCAAATCCACGAAGGAACTGGTGAAATACGCAAAGTCCAAGGGCATTACTCTGCTTTCCGAGAATCACTACGACCTGATGTCGGTACCTGAAAATCATTTGAGGGTGGCACAGGAAGTTGGAAAGGATTATTTCGGCCTGCTGGCCGATTTCGGTAATTACCCCGAACCCATTGATATGTTCGAGGCCCTGGAGATGATTTCTCCCTATGTCCGTTTGGTATCAGCCAAAACCCATGGCTATGATGAGAACTACGAACATATCGGATTTGACTTCGACCGCTGTGTAAGGATCATGGAGGAAGGAGGCTTCAAAGGGATCTATTCCCTGGAACAATGGGAAAACGGTTTGCCTGATTATGATTATGAAAAGATTGTGGATTGGATGATCGAACACGTAAAAGCCAATCTGAGCTAACTGTGAAAATAGAGGCTAACGGGTAAGTGCCATCGTCATCGAGAAAAGGATCAGTAACAGCGAAGCTCCAAAATAGAATAGAGAGGCTCTGAATTTCCTGAAGGATCCTTTGGATTTTTTAATAAAGGCCCTGCCCAACTGTGTCAGGAATAATGCAAAGATCATCAGAGCAATGTGTTCTATGGCCCAGAACCTTAGAGAAGCATCATTCTGGGTATCGGGCACCTCCCACATAGGTCCTTCCAGGGATGTTCGAAGCAGGTAATAGATTAAGGATCCCAGAATCAGCTGAAAATAGAGTGCTACGTTGAAGGCAATAGAGATCCCGGAATCACCCCGGCCGTAGTCACGCTTGCTGATTAAGCCCTGAACAGACATTGCGATGGTTGCGATGCCGGCCAGCATGGTAATCGTACTGATCACTATATGAATCTTGAAAGCAAATGAGTAGATCATAAGAGCTGTAAATATAAAAAAACCACCCGTTTTCCCCCCAGATGGTTCTTTTATTCCAATTTAGCTATGTTGTTATCATTGCCTTGATAACTTCTAAACAAACATAAAACAGGAATCTGAAGATATTCTGAAGAAATTAATCCAAAAAGGTCACCTTAAACATATGTTGCTGATTATCATATGAGTAGTCTATTAAAAA
This sequence comes from Bacteroidota bacterium, assembly GCA_003648635.1. Taxonomy (GTDB): domain Bacteria; phylum Bacteroidota; class Bacteroidia; order Bacteroidales. The sequence continues at coordinate 14,997 of QMPQ01000041.1, forward strand.
ATTATACGTTTCACATACTTTTTTAACCAGAGACAGACCCAGACCAAAATTACCGCTCCGCCTGGTGTCCCTGACAAAGCGTGTAAATAGTTCCTCCTGGTTAAATTCCAGCGGAGGACCGTCATTTTTAATAAGCAGGCTACCGGGCCGGGTTTCCAGAACAATGGCACCCCCCTCTATGTTATGTACGATGGCATTTTTCAGGAGGTTGGCAATCAGCAAATCGGCCAGACCCTGATCCATGAGCAGTTCCAGTCCCTCATCCCGGTAGCGCTTTTCCACCTTGATTTTTCTCAGGTCTATGTGTTCGTCCAATAGTTCCAGGTGCCTGTCCAGTAATTCGGTCAGTTTAATCTTCTCTTTTTCGGTGAATTGCCTGTTTTCGATACGTGTAATCAAAGTCAATGTTGAGTTGAGTCTGGATAATTGATTAACACTGGTATTGATTGCCTGCAGGCATTTCATCTCACTCGCACCCAGGTTTTCTGACTGTATTAAGAGTTCTGTTTTGGACTTGATTACGGCAAGGGGAGTTTGGAGTTCATGCGTGGTATGATCGGTATACTCCTTCAGCTCTTTATAGTCCTTGGCCAGGCGCCGGGTCATAAGCTCAAGTACTTGCCTCAGTTCTTCAAACTCTTCTATATCCTGCTCTCCCAGAATTACAGGTTCCTTGCTTGTTTCGAATTGCTTTAACTTTTCAATCGCTTCAAAAAAATCTTTCCACAGAGAGGCAAATATGAATCTGTTAAGAATAAATATTCCCGCCAGAAACAGGATCACCATAAGGGTCATCATCAGTGTAACCCGTTCCACCAGTTGATCCGTTGGAGTGGTAGATTTGAAGATTTTTACCAGGAATACCTCCTCCTCGATATCGGTCATAAACTGGATGTAGCGGTAGGTTTTAAACTGGTCTTCCCTGCTATCATACATCAGGGTATCCCCAAAAGTCTCTTCGACTCGCTCAGGACTCACCACCGCCTTAACGGACAGAGAATCGATCCCGGGAAGTGCCTCGACCTCATAAGCCATATCATCATCCAGATAATCCACCACCAATTCCTTCAAATCACTCAGTTCCCTGTTCAGATCAGAAATACTCATATTTTTAAGCACCTGAAAGAAAATGATCCCCATGAAGAAAAACAGGAACAGGGAGAGTGTAGCGATCAGCAGTGACGACTTAGTTAACAGTTTCATGGGCTCTTATCGAGGGAAAATTTATATCCGATACCATAAATATTTTGCACATAATCGGGACAACCGGCATCCTGAAGTTTTCGTCTAAGATTTTTCAGGTGTGTATAGACGAAATCGTAGGATCCATATCCTCCTCCATACTCCCCCCAAAGGTAGTCGGCAATGCTTTCCTTGGTAACCACCCGATTGCGATTTGCCATCAGGAGCATAAGCATATCCAGTTCCTTCCGGGTCAGATCAATTTGCTTCTGGTTAACAAAACAGGTATGCTCCTCCGGATGGACGTTGATTACTCCAAAGCTAAGTACCTCGCCTCCTTTCATGCGGGTGCGTCGGGCCACAGAATGCACCCTGGCCACCAGCTCAGAGAGGTGGAAAGGTTTTACCAGGTAATCATCTGCTCCTGCCTCAAGACCTTCCACGCGCTGCTCAATGGTATTTCTTGCCGATATAATTATGATTCCCGATTCCGACTGATTCTCTTTGGCAAGCTTTACCAGCTCCAGTCCATCCCCTCCTGGTAGATTTAAATCGATCAGCATACAGATATAGTCATGCTTATCAAGCACGCAGACAGCTGTGTGGTAATCTGCAGCCTTCTCGCATCTGAATCCCTCGATCTCCAGATAGGAGACCATTGACTCCATTAATGAAGCCTCATCCTCAACAATAAGAATCTGCATACTGATGGATTTGAGGCAAAATAAGAAAAACTTAGCTATTTTTAAGATTCAAATCTGATCACTGAACCCATGAAAACGAAAAATCTCCTTCCCTGCCTGCTGGTCAGCATTATGATTTTGTCAGGATTTGGACTCAATGCGCAAGTAAAATCCCCCATAGAAAGCGGCAAAAAGAAACTACAAATGTATCAGAGTCATGAAGAGATGCGCGAAAGTTCCACCTTCAAGGACCTGCATTGGCAATTCATAGGACCTACCAACATTAGCGGGCGATGTACCGATGTGGAGGCAGTGGGGCCCAAGGGGCAAAACTACACCATCTGGGTAGCCACAGCCTCCAGCGGGGTCTGGAAAAGCATCAATGAGGGGGTAAGCTTTGAACCGGTATTTGAGCATCAGGGAACCTCTACCATTGGAGACCTGGCCATTGCTCCCTCCAATCCTGAAATCGTTTGGGTGGGAAGCGGAGAAGCCAATATTTTTCGTTCCTCAAATCCCGGATGCGGGGTTTGGAAGACTAGCGATGGAGGCGAAAGCTGGACACATATGGGACTCGAAGAAACCTTTACCATCTCCCGTATCCTGGTCCACCCGGAGAATCCCGATATTGTCTATGTGGCCGCTTCGGGTCACGAATGGACCCAGAACAAGGAGCGGGGTCTCTATAAGACGACTGATGGAGGAGAAAGCTGGGAGAAGATATTATATAAAGGTCCTGAGAGCGGGGTCAACGACCTGGTCATGGACCAACGCGATCCGGAGGTTCTCTATGCCACCACCTGGCAACGTACCCGTCTTAAGTGGAACGATCCCCGCACCTATGAAACCCACAAGGATAATGGTATCTGGAAAACTACCAACGGCGGAAAGAACTGGAAACAGCTGAGCGATGGGCTGCCTGAGTCCAAATATATGGGTCGCACAGGGATCGATGTGGCACGTTCCAATCCCGATGTGCTCTATGCCTTTGTGGATGATTATGAAGTCGCCTTCAAAGCTGAAGAAGGGGAGCTGGACTCCTATGGACGACCCAAAGAAGATGTAATCAAAGGAGCTACGCTCTACCGCTCCGACGATGCCGGAGAAAGCTGGAAACAGGTGAGCGGTCTAAGCGAGGAAACAAAGAAATATATGTCGGGGCACTCTGGTACTTATGGATGGGTATTCGCCCAGATACGCGTAGACCCCAATGATGAGAACCGGGTTTATACCCTGGGTCTCTGGATCAATATTTCCACAGATGGCGGTGCTACTTTCGAACCTGACAGGGGGAAGATTCATATGGACCAGCATGGGATGTGGATCGATCCCGATAATTCCAATTACATCCTGGCAGCCCACGACGGCGGCATCTCTGTCTCTTACGACAAGGGCGAGAACTGGAGGAACCTGATCGAGGAACTTCCACTGGCTCAATTCTATAACGTGGAATTTGATAACAGCGAACCCTTCAGAGTATTTGGCTCTGTACAGGACCACCACAGCTTCTATTCTGAGGTGAACCTTTCCAGGGGCAAGGACAAAATAAGGCCTACTGAATGGGAATATACCCTGGGAGCCGAAGGAAGTACCCATGTGGTGGATCCGCGGGACAACAGCTCCATCTACGCTTCCCTCTTTTACGGCAAACTGGCGAAAGCCACTGTGGAAGGCTATCCCGATGATATGGAATGGGTATTGCCAACAACCTTCCCGGATGAGCCTGAATTCAGGGGACAGTGGATGGCCCCCACCCTCTTGTCCAACCACAATCCGGATATTGTCTACCATGGGATTCAATATGTTCTTAGGTCCACCGATCAGGGCGGAACCTGGGAACAGATTAGTCCGGACCTTACGTACAATGATTCGGAAAAACAGGGTGATATTTCCTATCAAACCATCACCGCCCTGGAAGAATCAAAGTTCAACTCAAAACTGCTTTATGTAGGCACCGACGACGGCCGCCTCTGGAGAACCCGGGATGGTGGAAAGAACTGGGAAGATATCCGTAAAGATCCTCTGCCTGTAAGGTGGATTTCCCGGATTGTGGCCTCCAAATACGATTTCGGTACCGTTTATGTGACCCAGACCGGGCGCAGGGATGATGATGCCGCAGTTTATATCTGGCGCTCCACCGATTTTGGAAGCACCTGGGAAGATATCTCAGCCAACGTTCCGGCCGGGCCGGTCAATGTGATACGGGAAGATCCGGATGAGAAGGATATTCTTTACCTGGGAACCGATGTGGGAGTTTATGTTTCCAAAGATGCCGGGGAGAGCTGGGAAGTCATGGGAGATCTTCCCTGTACTTATGTACACGATCTGGCCATCCACCCACGTGAAAACCTTATTATCGTTGCCACGCATGGACGCGGCATGTTTGTGCTGGATGCCGATCCGGTAAACAAGGCCCGGGAGGAAGAAGAAGAATCGGATGAATAACTGTAAAGAAATCAATATGTACACCATCTATCACAATCCCCGATGCAAAAAGAGCAGGGCTGGTTTGCTATATGCCACTGAGCTTAAGATGGACCTTCAGGTACGCGAATACCTGAAGGAGCCTTTAACAGAAGCTGAACTGACCGCCCTGGTAATGAAACTCCATGTAAAACCCAGGGACCTGGTTCGTACACAGGAAGAGGTATTCCGCAAAGAGCTGAAAGGACTGAACCTGAATGACGAAGAGTGGATCAAAGTGATGATCGAAAATCCCAAGCTGATTCACCGGCCCATTGTTGAGGGAAAGTACAAGGCCGTGGTGGGCGATCCACCTGAAAACATCGACCAGCTCTAAGCAACCTTTTATCTTTACTTTTCGTACTAAAGTATAAATCTGAAGATCATGAAAAAATTCCGCCTGATCCTTATACTTATACTTCCCTTGTTCTTCTTTTCTTGCAAGAAGGACACAGGACCCTACATCCAGATCAAGAACATTGAGAATCTGATCTACCAGGAGATCAGGGATTTTCGGGTCGCTGAAGGAGAAGATGGCCCTTTTGTACACCAGTATTTCGTGGTAGGAGAGGCGCAGATATATTCTTATAAAATGGCCAATGGGGTGGTGGAAGTAAACACCGATGGCCTGGATGTTCACTGGGATGCCCTGCTGGATAAGTATAGCTTCTACAACCTGAATGCCCTGGTTTTAAAAACCACCTCCCATGATGAAGACGTGATCCTGGATGAGCTGCTACTCCAGACCGATGGGGAAGCGACCCTGCTCGAAGATCTGACCCAGTGCGGTGTTGGTGTGGAATCCGATACAGAAGGGAACTTGTATATTACCGTTATGTTAGCCAAAGCCGATTCCTGATCGAGATTCTTTTCTAGAACATTTTATTTACTGCATCAGCTTGATTCTGATTGAGTATATTTAAACTCTAAATATACTCATCATGAAAACCAGAATTGAAAAGGATACCATGGGCGAGGTAAAGGTCCCTGCTGACAAGTACTGGGGTGCTCAAACCCAACGATCAAAAGAGAATTTTAAAATTGGAGATGGCCGGATGCCCATAGAGATTGTCCAGGCTTTTGGTTACCTGAAAAAGGCTGCAGCAGCTACCAACCTTGAGTTGGGTGTACTTACTGAAGAAAAGGCATACCAGATTATGCAAGTTTGTGATGAGATTATTGAGGGAAAGCTGGACGAGCAGTTTCCGCTTGTGGTCTGGCAGACAGGATCCGGAACCCAGTCCAATATGAACGTGAACGAAGTGGTGGCCAACAGGGCACATGTGATTCAGGGAAATAAGCTTGGTGAAGGGAAGCCCATGATCCATCCCAACGATGATGTAAATAAGTCTCAGTCATCCAATGATACCTTCCCTACGGCCATGCATATCGCAGCCTATAAAATGCTCACTGAAATAACCATACCCGGAGTAAAGGATCTTCGCGATACGCTTAAAGAAAAGGCTGATGCCAATATGAATGTTGTCAAGATAGGACGCACCCATTGGATGGATGCCACACCCCTGACACTGGGACAGGAGTTCTCCGGATATGTATCTCAACTCGATCATGGACTGAAATCATTGGTCAACAGCCTGGATCACCTCACCGAACTGGCCCTCGGCGGAACAGCTGTGGGTACCGGCATCAATACACCGGAGGGCTACTCCGTACTGGTAGCAAGGAACATCGCCCGCTTTACGGATCTTCCCTTTTTAACAGGTTCTAATAAATTTGAGGGACTTGCCGCCCACGATGCCATTGTGGAAACCCATGGAGCCCTGAAGACCCTGGCTGTAAGCCTGATGAAAATTGGAAACGACATCCGCATGCTGGCTTCCGGTCCGCGCTGCGGTATCGGGGAGATCATCATCCCTGCCAACGAAACCGGTTCCTCCATCATGCCGGGCAAGGTAAATCCTACCCAGGCTGAAGCACTGACCATGGCATGTGCCCAGGTCATGGGCAACGATGTAGCCATCAACATAGGTGGAAGCAACGGCCATTTCGAACTAAATGTATTTAAGCCGATGATGATCTATAATTTTCTGGAATCGGCCCGGCTTATTGGGGATGCCTGTGCCTCTTTCAATGAAAATTGCGCTGTTGGAATTGAGCCCAACCAGGACCGGATTGAAGAGAACCTGAACAACTCCCTGATGCTGGTCACCGCCCTGAATACCCATATCGGATACGAAAAGGCTGCCGAGATTGCCAAAAAAGCCCATAAGGAAGGGACCACCCTGAAAGCAGCTGCACTGGCTTTGAAATATCTTAGCGAAGTGGAGTTCGACGAGTGGGTCGATCCCTCCAGAATGACCGGTTCGCTCTAAAGCAGCACACCGGGAAATATTCTTACAACGAAGGCCAGGAATCATTTCCTGGCCTTTGTGTCTTAAAGCGATGTTAATCATGACTAAAAGCATTGTTAAGATGTTCTCAAAATAGTTACTTTGTACTTCAATTTTAGCCTATCATGAAAGAAGAGGGGACTAATCAACTGTTTAAAGACTTCCCGGAGATCACCACCTCCATGTGGGAAGAGAAGATCAGAGCAGATCTGAAGGGTGCCGATTACCAGAAGAAACTGGTCTGGGAAAGCGATGAAGGCATTCGTGTGAAGCCCTATTACAAGCAGGAAGACATTGAAGTACTGGATTACCTGGAGGGAATTGGAAACCTGAAAAATCAATCTGATACACCCAATGGGTGGC
>QMPQ01000042.1 GCA_003648635.1 Bacteroidota bacterium
CAGCTAATGGAGATGAATTACATGCTGATTTATATGCTTATGGTACCTTAGAATTTGATGAGGATGGGAATATTGTATATTCTTCAATAGTAGGTACAGGAAACTTTTTGGAAGGTGAAGGTACAGGCAGATTTTTGAATGCATCAGGTACATATGATTTCACAGGTTATTTTGATTTTTTAACAGGTGAAAGTGCAGCCCTCTACATAGGGGAAATAATGTACTAAACCTCAATATAGTATATTAAGGATAGTTGAATCCAATTACGCATAATGATTGGTAGTTGAGATCCCGGCGTAATCATTTTATTCCGGGATCTTTGTTTTCAGGTACACTTATCTGGTTAATTGAAAGATCTCTGGTATTCTCTAGGTGTCACACCGAAGTAGGCCTTGAAGCAGCGAGTGAAGTAGGAGGGATTGGAGAAACCAACACTCATCAGGATCTCGGTAATGCTTAATTCATTTTTCTCCAGCAGGGATGCTGCCCTTTTCAGGCGCATGATCCGAATGAGGCTGTTGGGAGACTCACCAGTCAAAACTTTAAGTTTCTTATACAGAGTACTGTCGCTAACAGCCATCTCTTCTTGAAGGGCACCTACATCGAATTCGAACTCATGCAAGTGCCGGGAAATTATTCCGGTTGTCTTCTTTAGAAACTCTTCATCCAGAGTGGTGATGGTAATCTTGTTCCAGTCCAAACCGATATAGCCTGAATACTTAAGACGCAGGCGTTCCCGCTGCTGAAGTAGGTTGCAAATCCGGGTTTCTATCTCCTCCATGCTGAAGGGTTTAAAAATATAGTCGTCTGCACCACATTCAAGACCCTCGATCTTGTCATGGGTAGTTGCCCTGGCGGTAAGCATGATCAACGGGATGTGACTGGTGCGTTCGTCTTTTTTCAGTTTCTCACAAAGCTCCTTCCCATCCAAACCGGGCATCATGATGTCGGAGATAATCACATCCGGAATGGCTGAGGTAGCCAGTGACAATCCTTTCAATCCGTCTTCTGCCTCCAGGATCTTGTACTTAGGCTGCAGGTTCTCTTTGATAAAGGAACGAACTTCATCATTGTCTTCAACAATCAGGATAGTTTGATCCGTGCCAGTTGCTCCATCCAAAAGAAAGGATTCACCTGGTTTTGGCTGCACACTAACTTCTCCAGGACCTGGTTCTGTCTGATCTTTGATGATGTATTCCTTTTTGTCCAGATGCTTCTTTCCAAGGGGAATGGTGACCATAAAAACTGTGCCGGTCCCCACCAGGCTTTTTACCCTTATTTCGCCATGCAGCAGGTCAACCATATCACGTGTAATGGAAAGCCCTATTCCTGCTCCGCCTGCTCTGTAGGATGAATCTCCTTCTGACCTGTAGAAGCGGTCAAATATCTTCCTGTGAGCTTGCTGCGGTATCCCTGGACCAGTATCGGCCACAATGATCCGGAGTTGCATGCTTAGGTTTGATTGTGCTTTGGTCAGGACCTTCACCCGACAGGTCACCGTCCCGAATTCGGGGGTAAATTTAAAAGCATTGGAGAGGAGATTGGTAAGGATCTTATGGATCTTATCCCGGTCGTTCCAGATGCTCAGATCCTCTTCAGGAAGATCCAGCACGTAGCAGATATGGTTTTTCTCTGCCAGGGAGTGATATTCGTTCACTAGTACACGGATATGTTTAAGAATATCTGATTTCTCCAGAACCAGTTTCATATGACCTGAATCGAGACGGGAGATATCCAACAGCTGGTTAACCAGTTGCAGCAATCGCTGGCTGTTTCTTTTGATCATATCCAGCCATTCGCTGCTTTTCTCACTTTGTGGATGTTCATTGATCAGGTTCTCCAGGGGGCCTGAAATCATTGAAAGCGGAGTACGGATCTCATGAGAAATATCTGTAAAAAACCTGGTCTTCAAATCTTCCATCTCCACAATTTTTTCATTCTTCTGTTGGATCTCTGCAGTGCGCTCATTTACCAGGTTTTCAAGTATTATCTTCTCCTTACGTAACTTTTCAGTTCGGAATCTGACATAAACCATCACCAGGAGAAGCATGCTGATAAAGTATCCAGATTTGGCAGCCATTGATCCATACCAGGGAGGATGGATGATAATTTCAATGGATCGGCCCTCGGGATTCCATGGTCCCCGGTGACTGGCTCCGGATACCCAGAAAGTATAATTGCCCGATTTTAGGTCGGTATATTCTGCAAAGCTCTTGTTTCCGGAGTATAAGGTATCTTCATCGATACCTTCCAGAAAGTAGCGGTAGCGGTTACGTTCCGGGTGACTAAGGAAGGTAGCCGCAAAATCGATGCGAAAGAAATTTTGGTCATGCCGAAGATCAATGCGATCAGCCACAAGAATTGATTTCTTTAAAGGGGAAAGCTCTCCCGGAACAACAGCTTCACCCAGGATCCTGAATTCTGTTAGGATGGTTTGTACAATACTAGTGTCGATAGCCAGAAAACCAGGTGGGACAATCACCATTTTTGAACCACCAAGATAGATGGCCCCGTTTTCATGATCGCGGTCCACCAACCAGGTACGACTTGGATCCTTCAGTAAGCCATCCTGCTCTGAGTAGGTCTCCACGGTTCCATCCGTCCGGATCACTATCACTCCATATAGAGTGACCACAAATATATTTCCGTAGGCATCCTCAGTGATCCTGGAGCTATGGCCAAGTTTTAGATCGGTAATATATTGGTTGTCAAAAGTTAGGACCGTATCGTTTACCGGATCTTTAATCAGCTTGCTCAATCCCACCCAGGTGGATAGCCAGATGGTGCCCCTGGAGTCGCAGAAGAGGGATTTTACGTGCGGGTCCGGTAAGCCATTTGGATTGCTTTTATCGTAATTGTAGTGGGTCCAACTCCCACCTTCAGGATCAATGCGGTACAAGCCTCCATCCTGCTGGGCAAACCAGAAGATGCCCTCTTTATCCCTTATAAATGGTATAAAATCGAGCTGACTTCTAAGTTGATCGACCGGGAGTGCTTCTTTGAAACGGATATGCCTGGTATCCAGCGTGATCGGATCGAACCTGCTTATGCGTTCGCGCCCGAGGATCCAGAAATATCCTTCAACCCCCTGTGTAATGTAATGGCTATCTCCAGGCCGGAAATGCTCGAAACTGTCTTTGTCCTCATTGACCCGGTAAAGTGAACCATCCCACCCGGCGGTAAACCAGATCCGCCCGGACCGGTCCCGGAGGGTCTTGGTAATATAATTGCTGTTAATACTGCCCGGCTGACCATCGGCCTGGTAGTTAGTGAATTGGTCATTTTCCAGGTTGTAACGGATGAGCCCGGCTCTGAAAGTTCCCATCCATAGGAATTGTTCATCCCGTACTACGCTGACATACCAGCCAACCCCTTCTATTAATTGTTCCAGGTGAACATCGATGGTTCGGATGGTTATTTCGCGTGGATTTATAACCTTGACACCCTCCAAAGTACCCACCAGGATATTGCCCTGCTTATCCGTAATCATATCAATCACATAGGAAAGTGAGCTGAGCGTATCCAGGGGAGTGAGCTTTTCCTTCCTGGGATCATAAAGCATCAGTCCACGGTCTGCGCCAAACCAGATTCTTCCCAGGTGGTCAATGGCAATACCGCCCCATGAAGATGGAGCAACGCTGCTATAGACGGGTAAATTGGCCCATTGGAACTCCCTGCTGTGGGGGTTGAACCTGGCCAGTTCGGTCTTTCTTCCCAAGAGCCAGAAGTTGCCCTGGGGATCCTCTTTCATCACCCCAACGTTCATGTGTTTATCCACAAAATCGGGCAGATCCATGGCTTGTTTTCTGAACACATCACTTTCCGGGTCATAATAGCACAGACCATGCAAATTGTGGGACATCCATACGCTTCCGGTGGAGTCCCGAAGTATACTAATTTTTCTGAACCAGCTTTCTTCAATCTCATCACTGTTGAGGATTGGGACCTTACGGAGACTGTCAGTTCTGGGATAATATTTATAGATTCCATCCATGGCGCCTAACCAGAGGAATCCTTTGGAATCAAATTTGACATAGCGGATATCCAGATCAGCATCCTGGTACCTGATGGGTATTCTGTGAAAAACTTCCGTCTCCAGATCAAACTTCATCAGACCTTCACCCAGGAACCAGATATTGTTCTGATCATCATCCGTAAAACCACCGGGAATCCTGGCCGGGCTTCCGGTTGAGTCAAAAGGCATATAGGGATAATGGACCATTCGCTTGCCATCCCAGCGGTCCATTCCTCCATATGTACTGATCCATAGCAGCCCCCTGCGGTCCTGGTAAAGAGATGTAACCTGTGGATTGGTATATTCTTCTAAAACACCAAGGTCCTGGGAGGTGAAAGTGTCAGTTTGGGCGGAAAGCTGAAATTGAAAGAAGGAAAAGAAGAGGATGAAAATGCATGATACTGGAACGCACTTAATCATGATTTTACTTTTGCGGGGGTGTCGTAGATCTTCTTTAATCAGTTACTAAAAGGATGATGAAATTGATGATAGGGTTAGCAGATAAAGCTTACAGGTATATAAAGTTAAGCAATAAGGTGTTGCAAGTCAAATGCATACAATTGACATCATATTGGGTGGTTGAACGATTTAATGATTTTAATCACCGATCGCTTATTACATAAAAAGAAAGGTACCCCATTGAGGTACCATACAATCATCAGGCTTTCTTATTATTTGTGGCTACAGTGGTTTCACCGGCACACAGATATCTACGGTAAAGGTGGGGGGATTTTCCTTGGTGTGCTCTTCGGGATAGTATTCGTAGGGGTAGCCATCTGATGGCTGGTATCCACTGTCGGCCAGCCAGCGACAGACGGCGTCCCATGCTTCCCCAAACTGGTGAGGTTTCACTTTAAAACTGCCCACGGCATGCTTTCCGCCGGCCAAATGCATCTTACCGAATTCCCCTTCCGGTTTTGCATCTTCGTTCACAGTGATGCAGGCACTCTGACGCACTTTATCTACATCTACGACTTTTGGATCGTCGTGATAAACGGTAAGCGTTTTGGTGTCAGGAAAGCAGAGTAGTCCCCTGGGGCTGGCCCACTTGAAAAGTTTTTCATAGGCTCCGCCAATCTGGTCGAATGGGCCCACGTGCCTGCAATAGATCAGGTCCATGGCTGGCATTTCTTTAACTGCAATGTTCTTTTCCATGTTTGTGTTGCGATTAAGGTTTATAAATTCATCGCTAAAGTACATGGTGGATTCGGTTGGGGATTGATCCTTCTTGCTCTCCGCTTGATCATTCTTGCGCTCTTGTTCCAGGTGGTGGCTCCTGAACTCACCCGTACTTCTCCCAAAATGAGTTTTGAACGCCCTGCAGAACACGGCAGTACTGTTAAATCCGCATAGCGCGGCCACTTCTGAAACTGATCTTTCGTTATCGCTAAGCAGCATACTTCCGGCTTTCTGGAGCCTGATCCGCTTCACATAGCTATTGATAGTCTCTCCGGTAAGCACCCTGAATATCCGATGAAAGTGAAAGGGGGAGAAATGAGCCACCTTAGACAGGTTTTCAAGGGAGTGTTCCTCATCAAGGTGGGCATCGATGTAATCCACTACGCGGTTGATGCGCTGGAAATACTCCTTTCTCGATTGTTGTTGGATGCTGGATAGATTCAATTCTCTTCGGTTTTACACTGCGATAATAGCACATTTACACCAGGGTGATTTGACCATTCTTGCGATCAACCATCAAATTTACGAAAACTTTTTCCTGAAAATAGTTGCATCGCATGTTAGAAATATATAACATTGTATTAGAAATACCTAACAATGTGTTAGAATTAAATAACAAATCAGTTCAATATCTATGAAACGATCAATTATTATAGCCGTCCTGGCGGTTCTTGTAACGGCAACCATAGTGGTATGGATGCTCTATTCTGAAGGCTCTATCAGTGGTAAAGCCATAGGAATGGGATCCATACAGCTGGTGGTCCTGGCTTTTGCGGCTCTTGTGGTATATAGAAGATGGACCGCTGCGAAAAATAAACTCCCGGCAGAAGATGAAATGTCAAAAAGCATACTCAGGCGCGGTGCTGCCACTTCTTACTATGTATCCATGTATATGTGGCTGGCGTTTATGTTCTTTGAGGAGAGGATCGACCTGGAAAGAAGCACCATGATAGGTGCCGGCATTTTGGGAATGGCCATTATCTATGCTCTGAGTTGGATTTATCACATGTACATAAGGCGGTCACATGACTAATCGCCTCAAAGAACTACGTGCCCGTCATGATCTAACTCAGTCGGATCTGGCCCGAAAGGTGGGAGTAAGGCGTGAGACCATCGTCTTCCTGGAGAAGGGAAAATACAATCCCTCCCTGAAGCTGACTTACGATATTGCCCAGGTGTTTGGAATGAAGATAGAAGAGGTCTTTGTTTTCTAGAGCTCTTCCTCTTTCAGCTTCTCAGAGATAAATACTTTGATTACGCTTTGTCTTGTTACCCCAAGTCTGCGGGCTATCTGATCCAGTTGCTGAACCATCCAGGCCGGAAAGTCCACACTTACTCTCCGTTGTTCGAGGCCGGGACGTACAGCCTGTTCGAGATCGTAGTGTGCAGACACATCTTCACCAGTGTCAAACTTTGCGTCAAACTCTGCTGCTGTGATATATTTCTTTTTCATTGTCTCTGGCTTTTCTGACTGAAATGATTCGGATTCTTTTGTTTCGTACAGTATAGATTGCCGACCATATATCTTTTTCCAGGCAAGCAATTATAAGGAATCGGGATTCATCCACCCATTTGGCAGGGATCTCAACCCGCTTAGGATCTATCCATAGTTTCCGGGCCATATAGAAATCTATCCCATGTTTAAGCTTATTTGCCTCACTTTTGTTTGGATCAAATTCAAACATATAACTTCATCCTAACGCAAAGTTAGAAAAAGCTTAATTAATAAGCAAAAAAGGTGTAAAAAATGAATATAAAATAAGCTATTTTAGCCTTGGTAGTCGAATTCGATGCCCAACTCGTCGGCAATCTCCTTCATCTCCTTCTGCACGGGAACCAGCACATTAATGCCCTCTTTGCTGATGCGCTCCTCGTTTTCCCGCTCAGGATCACCTGGGATCAATACACGGTCGTGACCTTTGGCGGGTTTGGCGGCCCTGAAGGTCTCGATCCACTTGTCCATCTGCGACTTAAATGCATCTGGAGTCTGGAAGGCATCGATGCGCATGGCACCGAAAAAATGGCCGGTACCTTCTCCCACCTTTTCCTCTTTCACCGGAAGGTAGGCAACTGAGGGAGGACAGAATGGTCCGAAGTTGGCGCCTGAAAGTACCGCAGAGAAGATGTCTACAATGGCACTCATGCAATAGCCTTTGTGGCCTCCCTGCTCACGGGTTCCGCCCAGGGTTAGCATGGATCCCCCTTCTTTCAAAATATCGGGATTGGTGGAGGGGGTCCCCTCTGCATCCTGAACATAGCCTAGAGGAACGCTTTCACCCATCTTGCCTGCCACAGCCAGTTTTCCACGGGCGATGGGAGTGGTTGAGAAGTCCGCCACAAAGGGAGGGTGAATCCCTGCAGGTACTGCTACTGCAATTGGATTGGTCCCCAGCATTTGTGATACGGAAAAGGTGGGGGCGACCAAGGGATTGGCAATGGTCATACAGATCCCGATCATATCATGCTCCAGGGCCATCATGGAATAATAACCGGCGATCCCAAAGTGGTTGGAGCCACGGGTGGATACCCATCCTGTTCCAGCAGTTTTCGCCTTTTCAATGGCAATCTCCATGGACTTTGTTGCAGCAATCATCCCGATGGCCCCATCACCATCCACTACCGCTGTACTGGGAGATTCATGTACAATCTTTATATCGGGGCTAACATTGATACGCTTGGCCTGCCATAGTTGGAAGTAGTCCTTGATGCGGATCATGCCATGACTGGAATAGCCCCGCAGTTCGGCGGCGATAAAAACATCGGTGGCCATTTTTGCGTCTTCAGGGCTGCAGCCCATTTTCTCAAATACATTTCTCGTAAACTTTTCAAGATATTCTGCTGTATACATGGATGGTGGTTTTGGTTTTTAATTATTAGGGGTTCAATTTATTATGTTTTCTTACGAATTATTTTCCTGCTCCTGGCCTGTGAAGTGGGCATGATCACCAGGTCGTCAATATTAACATGGGGCGGACGACTTACGGCAAAAAGGACGGCTTCTGCAATATCTTCTGCATACAGCGGGGTAAATCCTTCATACACTTTGTCGGCTTGTTCCTGATCTCCCTTAAACCGGACCAGGCTGAACTCAGTCTCCGAAGCACCCGGGTTAACGGCAGTCACTTTAATACCATAGTCCACCAGGTCGATCCGCATGGCCTGGGTAAGACCGTCAACAGCAAACTTGGAAGCATTGTATACATTGCCCATCTCATAGGCCTCTTTCCCTGCTATGGATCCAATATTAATGATATGCCCTTTCTCTCTTTTTACCATTCCGGGGGTAATTTGCCGGGTGATGTAGAGCAGACCTTTGATATTAGTATCGATCATCTGTTCCCAGTCGTCCACATCTCCTTCATGGATGAGGCTTAACCCCGCGGCAAGTCCTGCATTATTTACAAGCACATCAATTGCTTCCCATTTCCCGGTAAGTTTTCCACAGGCTTCTTTGACCGCTTCTTTATCCCTAATATCAAAGGTCAGTGAGAGGACATCGGCGTCAGTCTTTGATCTGATCGCTTCCTCTACAGTTTCCAGTTTTTCTGAGCGGCGACCGGTGATGACTACATCATAATTATTTCTTGCCAGGGCAATGGCAGTGGCTCTTCCAAATCCGGCGGAAGCCCCTGTAATTATAGCAATGGGTCTCATTGAACATGCTTTCCAACAAATGTAGAAATTATCTTATGATCTATTCACTATATTTGTTGATTAACTTTTTCAATTATGGACCTGAACAGCCCTCAACTTAAAGAACGTGCGCTTTCCTATCTGACACAGGATGAGCTTTATTCAATCGAATCCATGTTAGGCAGGGAGCCTACCCCTTTTGAATTGAACATGTTTGCGGCCATGTGGTCGGAACACATTTCCTATAAAAGTTCCACCAAGTGGCTGGAGGAGATGCCCATGGAGGGTAGCGATGTTTTTGTTCCGGCAGGGGACGAAAATGCAGGGGTGATTCATATCAATGATGAACTGGCCTGCGTGATCAAGATGGAATCTCATAACCATCCCATAGCAGTAGATCCAAGGCAGGGAGCAGTTGGAGTAGGAAATGTAAATCGCGATCTGATTACCATGGGTGCAGAGCCGGTGGGACAGTTAAATATCCTTCGTTTCGGAAATCCCAAGGAGAAGCATATCAAGGATATGATCAATGCGGTTGTTGGCGCCCTGGGCTCTTACTCCAATAATTTTGGCGTACCTGTGGTAGGAGGTGAAATCCTGTTTGACAACAGCTATAATTTCAACCCGCTGGTAAACCTGATGGGTGTGGGCATAGTAAAGAAGGATCGGATGATCCGGGCTGCTTTTACAGAAAAGGGGGAATATATAGTTTTGCTTGGAAAAAAGACATCGGGACATGGTGTGCATGGCGCTGGATTTGCTTCCAAAGCATTGATGAAAAAGGGACAGATGGTTCCCCAATCGCAGGTGGCCGATCCGGCCAGTGGAAAAATTCTGATGGATTGTATTCATGAGCTTAATGAAGCAGGTTTGATCAGAGGCATGCAGGATATTGGTGCCGGCGGGGTGCTTTGCGCAGCTGCTGAAATGGCCTTCAGGGGAGGGAAGGGAGTGGAGCTAAGGCTCCAGGAGATACCCCTGATCCAGGAAGATATTGATTCTCTGGAGGTGCTCCTATCCCAAACCCAGGAGCAGATGTTATTAGCTGCCCGGACAAATGACTTCGAAAAGATAGCCCAGGTAGCTCAGCGATGGGGATTGGAATGCTCACACATAGGTTCGGTGGATGACAGTGAAAGGATTCGGATTATGCAAGACTCGACCTCTTGCGGTGATTTGCCTGTGAATTTGCTGGTCAGGGGCGGAGGAGCCCCGGTCTACATCAGGGATATGAAGGAGCGGGGAAAGATACCGCGGGTCTGTTCGGCCGAGGAGGTCCCCATGCCCGGTAATTTGAAAGATATTGCCCGGCAAATCGTATCCCTGCCCAATGTTGCCTCCAGAAGGTGGATTTATGAACAGTTCGATACCATGGCCGGCCTCTCCAATATGAGCAGTGGATTTGCTTCAGATGCCGGTATAGTAAAGATCAATGGTCATGAGCAGGTTCTGGCCATGAGTGTGGATGGCAATTCGCGCTATGGAAGGCTCGAAGCAAGAAAGGGAGCCATGATTGCAGTGGCTGAGGCTGCAAGGAACATCATCTGTTCCGGTGGAAGACCCGTGGCCCTGGCCGATTGTCTCAACTACGGAGATCCTTCAGATCCTTACGTATATCGTGATTTCGCTGAAAGTGTAAAAGGAATTGGTGAGGTATGCAGACGGATGTCTATTCCGGTTATTGCAGGGAATGTGAGCTTTCATAACCTGACTCACGACGGGGAGGATATTGCTTCGGTGATTCCCACTCCTGTGGTTGGAATGGTAGGGCTCCTGGACAGTTATGAGGAGGTGATGACCGTAAATTTCCGGAACAAGGGAGATATGATCTTCCTGATCGGGCGGTCCGACAATGATATTTCATCTTCAGAATATCTCTCCGTATTCCATAATGTTTACGAGTCGGCAGCACCGAAGTTTGACCTGGAGTATGAAATGAAATTGCACGAGGTCGTATCCAGCCTGATCAGTCAGCAACTGGTCTCTTCGGCCCACGATGTCTCCCTTGGGGGACTGTTTGTGGCGCTGGTGGAAAGTGCACTGCCGGGCGGACTGGGTTTTGATGTGACATCTCCTGCCGAAATCCGTGGCGACGCCTTCCTGTTTGGCGAGTCCCAGAGCCGTGTGGTGGTAAGCGTTACAGCAGAACAGGAAACTCAGTTCCTTGATTTTATGATGGAAACCGGGATCCATTTTTCGGCCCTGGGTCATGTAACCAAGGAGGAGCTGAGAATTGATGATATCTCATTTGGCTTTATCTCAGACTATGCCCGCGACTTTGAAAATGCACTCGAACATCTGTTAGGCGACTGAAGATTCTACTGACCCAACTATACTAATTGCTATCTTTGGCCGTTTATTTCAAAAATGAGAAAGCCCATCCTGACTATATTCCTGCTCCTTTTCACCCTGACTGTATTTGCACAGAAGGAGTTTCCCAGGAACCTGACTTCCTTCGATTTTAAAAGGATCCATTTCGGGTTTACCGTAGGACTCAATGTGATGGATTTGGGCTTTACCAGGAATTACGATTACTCTTCTGAGATACCGGGCCAGGAGTTCCGCTATGCCGATCTGACTCATCTGCAACCCGGTTTCCAGGTAAGCATTGTATCGGATTTGCGACTGAGTCAGAACTGGAACCTCAGGTTTTTGCCCGGGATCAGTTTTGGCTCCCGGGAGATCTGGTTTTATAATTACGAGGATGGAGTTGTTGGAGATCCGGTTGATATCCCACATGTAGCAAATCCGGTTCCGCTGGGTCCGGCTTTCCTTGACTTTCCCTTGCATTTCAAATACCGTTCAGTTCGGGTCAATAATTACCGGCCCTATTTGGTGGCAGGTCTGAATTTCCGCTATGATATGTCAGCCAAAAAGCCCGGGTTTTATGACCAGGACTCAGAAGAGTATTTGAAATTTAAAAGAGGCGATCTGTACTTTGAGTTTGGTTTTGGCGTGGACAACTATTTGAAATATTTCAAATTTGCCCCGGAGATTAAACTTGCTGTTGGTCTGATGAACATGATCGATCCCAAGGGCCGGGTAGGTCATCCCGATTTTGCAGCCTCCATTGAACATGCCCGTTCTTACATTATCATGCTCAATTTCCACTTTGAGTAGGCAAACTATCTTCTTCTTAATTCCGAGCAAACCACCGCCACCGAAGAGGCCACATTGAGTGACTCTGAACCTGAACCTAAAGGCGAGAAAGCGGGAATGGTTATTCTGTGTTGGATATATGGATTGAGGTCTTTGGATAAACCACGCGACTCGTTTCCAAAGAGAATCAATGGGTCAGGAGCCAGGGAGGTAGAATAGATGTTTTCTCCTTCCATAAAAGTGCCAATAATTGTTTTAGCCTGCATCTCTTTGCGTTTCAATAGCGCTTCTATCTCCTGGTAGTGGACCTGCACCCTGGTGATGGCCCCCATGGTGGACTGGACTACTTTCGAATTGTAAAGGTCGGTGGAATCGGGGGTGCAGACGATATGCCTGATGCCAAACCAGTCGGCTGTTCGTATTATGGTCCCCAGGTTTCCCGGGTCGCGTATGGACTCAAAGGCAAGAACCGGCGTGTGGAGGAGCGCTTCAGCACTGAAACGCATCTCGGGAATGGAAACCAGCGCGATCACCGCTTGTGGCGTGACAAGTGAACTAACTTTTTTAATTTCCGTCTGTGAGGCTTCTGTAAGCTCAGCACTACACTGTTGCAGCATCGTTCTTTGATTGTCGAACCACTCCGGAGTGGCGAAAATTTCCTGGATGGGAAAACGCTTATCCGGATCACCTGTAGTCAGTTCCCTGACCATCTTTTCACCTTCAACCAGAAAGAGGCGGTGCTGGTCCCTGAATTTCTTTTGTTGCAGGGAACGAATCAGCTTTGACTTTGAAGAGGATATCATTTTGCAATGTGTGTGTAAATGCAAAGATGAAAAAAATAATTGGGTGCTGTAAAATTTGTATTTTAGCCCCTTTAACAGAATCCTTGCAGAGAAAGATCCCATATATTACTATTATCCTGGTTTCGGTTCTACTCCTATCTTGTAGAGTCACTAAGTATCTACCTGAAGATGAGTATCTTTTGCATAATTATAAAATTGAGTCCGAAAAAGGCGATTTTGATAAGCGGCAACTGAATGAGTATATTAAGCAGAAACCCAACAAGCGGATTCTTTCATGGAGGTTCTATCTTTCCCTCTACAACCTCTCGTCTCCAGAGAAGGATAATGGCTTTAATAACTGGCTGAGGCGTATTGGTGAGCCCCCGGCTGTCTATGATGAGGATCTGATGTTAAAATCGACCGAACAACTTTCTCTTCATATGCGAAATAAGGGGTTTTATGAGGCGGAGGTGACTGATACCACAACCTTCAGAAAGAGACGTGCCCGTGTGGTATACAAGGTCACTCCCCGTGAACCTTACAGGATCCGTGACATCACATATTTTTTCGCGGATGCCACCCTATCACATATGGTACTGGACGATACCGCTAGCAGCAAATTCAGGGTGGGTGAACTCTTTGATGTGGATGTACTTCAGGAGGAGCGCGTCAGGATCGAGTCCATAATTCGAGACAGTGGTTACTATGCCTTCACCAGGGATTATATCTATTATGAAGTGGATAGTGCCTTTAACACCCACCAGGTGGATGTCACCCTGGGGATTCGTAACTATCCCACAACCAATCGTCGGGGAGAAACAGTGCATACCGATCACCCGGTCTATACCATACGGGATGTTCATATGATGACCAATTTCGATGCCCTGAGCTTTGATGAAAACAGCGATTCAGAAATTGCCATAAGAGATACACTGGTCTACGACAGTGTGTATTTGATCTATTCGGGGAAACCAAATATACGCGCTGAGGTGGTTACCCAGAAAAACTATATCATCCCCGGAGCACTATACGATGCTTCAGATGTGAACCGTACTTACAGGAACCTTTCATCTCTGAGCGCCTTCAGAATGGTTGATATCCGTTTTCGTGAGGTTGATTCGGAGCTGCCTCAGCTGGATTGTGATGTACTGGTGGCTCCGGCAACAAGGCAATCCTATTCCGTGAAGTTGGAGGGAACCAACTCGGCAGGGAATATAGGAGCAGCGGCGAATCTTAGTTATGGGCACAAGAACCTGTTTGGAGGTTCGGAGCAGTTTGATCTTACTTTTATGGGGGCCATAGAAAATATCGAAACAACAGGAGATGATGTTGATACGACCTATCCCGGTCCCACGGTCATGCTTGAGTTTGGTGTGGAGGCCCGACTGAGAATTCCCAAATTTCTACTACCTGTGAGAACGGATCAGTTTATCAGAAAGTACAATCCCCAGACCAATATCCGACTCTCCTACAATTATCAGAAGCGTCCCGATTATATCCGAACCCTGGCCAATGCTTCTTTTGGCTATGAATGGAAGGGTAACGAAAAATTGATTCACAGGGTCTTCCCTGTAGAGGCCAGCCTTATTCTGACGCCCTATAAATCAGATTATTTCCAGGATTGGCTTGAGGGCAAGTACTTATATTACAGTTATGAACCGCACCTGATTATAGATACCCGTTATTCCATGATCTGGTCCAATCGAAAGTTATTAAAGAATCAGAGCTTCCAGGATGTTCGTATGAACCTGGAGACTGCAGGGAACCTTTTATATGCGGGTTTCAGCTCTTTTGCCGACACGCCAGAGGAGGGGAACTACCAGATACTGGGAGTAGATTTTGCCCAGTACCTGAAGGCGGATATTGATTTTCGAAGCTACATTTTCCTCTATGAGGATATTAGCCTGATACTTCGTGGATTTGCAGGTATGGGTTATGCCTACGGCAATTCAAATGCCATGCCTTTTGAAAAACAGTACTTCTCAGGAGGAGCCAACAGCGTCCGTGCATGGCAGGTAAAGGGTCTGGGTCCGGGTTCCTATGATGATCCGGAGGAATCTCTCTATCCCAATCAGACCGGAGATGTGAAACTGGAGGCCAATATGGAGTATCGCTTTAAATTATTCTGGAAGCTGGAGGCTGCCTTATTCATGGATGTGGGAAATATCTGGTCCCTTTCTGCTGTAGACGACCGTGAGGGGGCCGGCTTTGAATTCAACCGTTTTTATAAGGAACTTGCCGTTGGTACAGGGGTCGGTGCCAGGGCTGTTTTCAGCTTTCTTATATTCCGATTTGACCTGGGGATACCACTGCGCAATCCCTATCCCATTGAAGGCTCCAACTGGCTGCCCCGTAATTCAGGGATATCTGGTAGAGATCTGACCTATAATATAGCTATCGGTTATCCCTTCTAATTCTGTTGATTTTACAGTTTTTTGTTCTAAATTTGTCGCTCATTTTTAATCCAATCTATTTAATCATACCGATATGTCTAATAAGATTTTTGATGTAGTAAAACCCGGTGTTGTAACTGGAGACGATGTTCAAAAGGTGTTTGAAATCGCCAAAAAGAACGAATTTGCCATTCCTGCTGTAAATGTTGTGGGAACCAACTCTGTAAATGCTGTTATAGAAGCAGCCCGTGATGTGAATTCTCCTGTCATTGTCCAGTTCTCCAATGGAGGTGCTGTATTTTTTGCAGGAAAAGGACTTCCCAATGAAAATCAAAAAGCTGCCATTATAGGTGCAGTTAGTGGAGCCAAGCACGTGCATGCCATGGCTGAAGCTTATGGCGTTCCCGTGATCCTTCATACCGACCATGCTGCCAAGAAACTCCTTCCCTGGATTGACGGTTTGCTGGATGCTGGTGAAAGACATTTTGAGAAATACGGAAAGCCGCTTTTCAGTTCCCATATGCTGGACCTCTCCGAGGAGCCCCTGGAAGAGAACATCAGTACTTGCGTTAAATATCTTGAGCGCATGAGCAAGATCGGTATGACTCTGGAAATTGAATTGGGTTGCACCGGTGGAGAAGAGGATGGTGTGGATAATACCGATATGGACAACTCATTGCTCTATACCCAGCCCGCAGATGTGGCATATGCTTATGAAGAGCTTTCCAAGGTGAGTGACAATTTTACCATAGCAGCTTCTTTTGGAAATGTACACGGTGTATACAAGCCCGGTAATGTTAAGCTGACTCCTAAAATTCTTGATAATTCCCAGAATTTTGTTGAGGAGAAATACGGACTGGACAAGAAGCCCCTGTATTTTGTATTCCATGGTGGATCAGGTTCATCACAGGAAGAGATTCGCGAGGCCATTGGTTATGGGGTGATCAAGATGAACATCGATACCGATACACAATGGGCCACCTGGGATGGCATTCGCACCTTTGAAGCAGCGAAGCATGACTACCTGCAGGGCCAGATCGGAAACCCCGATGGTGAGGACAAGCCAAATAAGAAATTCTACGATCCAAGGGTTTGGCTTCGTGAAGGAGAAAAGTCGATGATCGAACGCCTGAAGGTGGCTTTTGATGATCTGAACTGCATCGATACACTTTAAGATTTGCAGGATGTTGCAGGGCGGTAAGGGAGAAAGAGACAGTTTTAGCAGTAAGTTTGGTGTCCTTGCAGCATTGGCAGGATCTGCCATCGGCTTAGGCAACATATGGAGGTTTCCCTATGTGGCCGGGCAAAATGGTGGCGGAGCCTTTCTGCTGGTCTATCTGCTGTTTATTGTTGCCATAGGTATCCCGGTCATGATGTCTGAATTTGTGATCGGGCGCTCCGCCCAGCTCAATCCTGTTGGAGCTTTTAAGAAAATTGCCCCGGGCACGAAGTGGCATCTGGTTGGTATGTTGGGAGTTGTCTCAGTCTTTATCATATTTTCTTTCTATACGGTTGTTGCTGGCTGGACATTGGAATATGTGATTCAGTCGGTACGATGGATTTTATTTCCTGAGAGGTTTGGGTTTGCTTCCATGGACAATGCAGCTCTGACGCAATTTTTCAGCAATCATTATGAATCATTTACTTCAGGTTTATGGAGACCTATTATCTGGTTTGTGGTGATGTTGTTACTCACGGGATATATTGTTTTCTCGGGAGTGAAGAATGGAATTGAAAAGGTTGCCAAGATCCTGATGCCCATTTTCCTGGTAATATTGCTGATCCTGGTGACAAGGTCAGTTACTCTGGAAGGGGGCAGAGAGGGCCTGGTTTTTCTGTTTAAGCCTGATTTCACTCAGATTAAGGAGGCACCGTTCCGGATTATTCTTGAAGCGCTGGGGCAAGCTTTTTTCTCGCTGTCCATTGGGATGGGAACATTGATCACTTATGGCTCATACATTAAGAAGAAAGAGAATCTTGCCGGTACAGCTGTAAGTGTTGTTGCTGCCGATACCTTTGTTGCCATTCTAGCCGGGATCGCTATCTTCCCGGCTGTATTTGCTTTTGGAATTGATCCGGCCGATGGCCCTGAACTGGTTTATAAGACACTGCCTGTAATTTTTCAAAATATGGCGGGTGGACTCATCTGGGCATTTATGTTTTTTATATTGCTCTGTTTTGCTGCCATCACGTCTACCATATCAATGCTTGAGGTGATTGTAGCCTATTTTTCAGAGCAACTGAACATGTCTCGTAAAAAGGCCACCATTATCTCGCTTATCTCCGTCGGATTTCTTGGTACGGTTTGCACCGTTTCATCCGATGTTTTTGGTATTTTTAATGCTTCACCGGACCTGATGCTTCCTCTGGGAGGATTCTTTATAGTAGTCTTTATAGGTTGGGCCTTTTCAAGGGATAAATCCAGGAAGGAACTTTCCAGTGATGGATCATATAAGATGGGATACCATAAGCTTTTCATGTTCCTGGTGAAATTTGTAGCTCCCCTGGCCATTGCTTTTCTTTTCGCTCTGGGCGTTTACAGTAAGGTCATTACGCTTTTCCCCTCCATTGGGTGATTTGTGGCTCATTGCCACATTAAACCTTAAATGTCCAAACGTCTATACAGAGAGTTTTATCTGCTTCCTTGTGGTGAGCAGCGGGGACTGATTTTGCTTTCCCTGTTGCTGATCCTCTCACTACTTTTCAGGATTTCGGTAGCCCTTCTTCCGGACCGGGAACCTGAGGGAATGGAGGAATTTAAGCGGGAGGCGAGCATGCTTATGGCTTCTTTTGCGGAGGCTGACTCCATTGAGAAGGATCAGAACGATAGCATCAGACGGAGCGATAGTGTCAGGTGGAACACATCCGGCAGATCGGCTCAGGCTTATCCATATACCTATCGCCGCAAGACCAGAGAACCAATTCTCCCTATTGATATCAACCGGGCCGATTCTGTGCAGCTACTCCCTCTTCCCGGCATTGGGCCGGTCTTTGCCGGACGCCTGATCAAATACCGGGGATTGCTGGGGGGATATGCTTTTTTGGATCAGTTGAAGGAGGTGTATGGAATGAGCATAGAGACCTTTGATTTGATTGCTGACCTGATTCTCATAGACACTACCTTAATAATTAAGCTGGACCTGAATAGAGCCACATTCAGGGAGCTGTTGCGGCATCCTTACCTGGAATATGAGGATGTGAAGGCCCTTGTGAACTACCGGGATTTTGCAGAGATCATTCAATCGTTCCAGGAGCTGGAGGATAACTTCATTCTTCCGGACTCTGTTCTGGATAGGGTGGAGCCGTATCTCTATTTTAACAAGTCGGTCGCTGTCGATTTATCGAAGTAAATCATGTAGTTGAACCAATCAGGATCAAAGGTCGTGTAGTAGTCTTCTGGATTATTGTTATAGACTGCTCCCATCTGGAAGTATTCCATATAATCTTCGAACGCATTGTACCAGGCGAGGTAGTTCCGAAGGACATCAAGATCAATGAAAAAGGCAGGCTCAAGCGTATAGGACATAAGCGCATTCAAGGAGTTTTCTTTGGGAATAGTATCCAGGGTTTGGGTTTCCAATCCTGTATAATTTTCTCCTTCCATCCCCTGCGCTGTAAACGATCCCTGTGAAAAGAGGAAGCCAAGGATGGCGTATTGATCCCTCAACTGATAGCTCAGGTAATTTCCCATGGACCCCGTCACACCATATTCCATATTGGCAATATGACCATTATGGGCCCAGAGAACGACTTTTTCGTTCTCAAAATAATCCAGCAACCAGGCCGTATTCTCAGCCATGTATTTGTCCCGGTAATTGATGGTTGTCTGTTGCAGTTGGAAGTAAAATTTTACCTCGGAGACCTGGCTCACAAGTTCCAGGATCCGGGCATGCAGCTGGAATTCTTTTTCAGATGAGGCAGCGACCAGATGGTCCTTATAGGCCATCAATGAATCCTGCAATCCTTCCAGGCCTCCCAAGTAGCTAATGAAGGACCCGGAACTGAAATTTTTAAAGTTTTCTGCAGTGGCTTCTTCAGCTACCTGAAGAAGGGAGTCGGCATGATCCTGAAAGGGAAGGGTGACGATTTTTAAATAATCCCTGACCAAAGGAAGATGATAGGTATTGAATTGGCAATCCACGCCCATATAGTGCACTTTATCTTCCTCAGCTTTACCCTGGTTATAGCTGCACATCCACTCCAGCAAATCTTTTACCTCTTCGGTTTTCCAGGTCCAGAAGTGCATTTTGGTGATCATCAGGTCGTGGATATCTTCGGTCCGACCTTCCTGAATGGCTTCATTTATATAAATTGATTCTCCAAAATCGGCCTCTATAGCAAATATTTTATAACCATGATTTTCCACCAGGTATTTGAAAATCCGGTGCTTGGCCTTAAAGAACTCCGCAGTGCCATGCGTGGATTCGCCCAGGGCGATCACAGATTTTGTGGCCAGGGGATCCAGCCATTTCAAATCCTTATCATTCCAGCTCAGGGGATCTACTGGGAGAGCTTGCAATTCATCCTGAAGGATGGAAATAAGCGCTTCAGTTTTAGGATCAAGGTTTAATTCTTCGGGACTTTTGGAGCAGGAGCAAATCAGCAGAGATAGAATCAGGGACAGACAGATGCAAATCTTGTACATGATGGTGTGTTTAAGAGGGTTAGAATTGAACTTCAAGGCACAATTATTATGCCGTAAAATCAATTCTTATTTTGTATTGCCTCGCACCTCTTTTTTATATATATTTATGAAAAGAATGAGTGATTTGTCAAAATTCCTGGATCAATTATATAAATATTGCTGTTGTGATTTTCAATCCATTAAAAATAATATCGGGTTTAGTTGAATATTAAGATATGAATATCTAACTTTGCGGCTCGAAATTTAAAAAGATTGAAATGATTGTAATTCCCATAAAAGAGGGTGAGAATATTGAAAGGGCTTTAAAAAAATTCAAGCGGAAGTTTGAGAAGACCGGTGTAGTAAAGGAACTCAGGAGTCGTCAGGCCTTCACCAAACCTTCTATTACCAAGCGTCAGCAGAAGCTTAAGGCCATCTATATTCAACAATTGCAGCTGCAAGAAGATTAAATCCAGGGGTTTTGGTTAGCTTTTAAATGCTGCCCATGACCAGGATTGATGATTTTTTGAAATACCTGCAGGCCGAGAAGAGGTATGCCGTGCATACCATCAAAGCTTACAAAAACGACTTGAACCAATTCCATGCTTTCTGTCAGGAAACTGACCGTGAGGGCATGGATTTGCATTTTAGGGTTATCCGTTCCTGGGTGGTAAGTTTAATGGACTCCGGCTACAGTTCACGAACAGTTCACCGGAAACTAACCTCGCTGAGTACCTATTGCTCTTATCTTATTAAAGAGGGACAACTTGATTCCAATCCCGTGGAGCGGGTTTTGAAACCCAAACTCAACAAGCGGGTCCCTGCTTTTGTAGAGGAGGGGAAAATGGATCTTCTCCTGGATGAATATGACTTCGGTGAGGGATTTACCGGGACCCGGAACCGACTGGTATTGGATATGCTTTACCAGACCGGAATGCGACGAAGTGAACTTATCGGGCTTAAAACAGGTTCTATTAATAGAGAAGGAAAGAGTGTGAAGGTGATGGGAAAAAGAGGAAAGGAGCGAATCATCCCTGTGGGGGATGAGCTATTAGCATCGGTAGAAAAATACATGGTGGTGCGAAGTGAGGTGATGGCAGACAAAGCTGGAAATTCTTTGATCGTCACGGAGAAGGGTGGGGCAGCTTACGATAAGCTGGTTTACAGAATTGTGAACAACTACCTGTCCATGGTGACTACACTGGATAAAAAGAGTCCCCATGTGCTTCGACATACCTTTGCCACGCACATGCTGAACAGGGGAGCAGATCTGAATGCCATCAAGGAGCTCCTTGGCCATGCCAACCTAAGCGCAACACAGGTTTATACACATAATACATATAAGAAACTTAAGTCTATTTATAACCAGGCCCACCCAAGGGCCTAAAAGAAGGAGGTACTTATGGATATTAAGATGCATTCGATTCGGTTTGACGCAGATGAGAAACTGTTAAGTTTCATTGACACTAAAGTCAAGAAATTACCTACTGTTTATGATGACATTATGGGAGTAGAGATTTTCCTCAGGCTGGACAAGGATACGTCCAACCGGGATAACAAGCTGGTGGAGATCAAACTTGATGTTAAAGGTCACGCGGTATTTGCAAAGAAACAGTGTAAAACATTTGAGGAGGCAACAGACCTCTCTATCGACGCTTTGAGGAAGCAATTGGTGAAACGAAAAGAGAAAATCAGGAAAAAATAGCACATATAAACCTGTTAAAAAGGCTGCTCCGGCAGCTTTTTTTATGCCCTTTAAAAAAGAGACATTATTTTTTGTGAACTAATTAAAATATTCATACATTTGCGAACCGATTTTGGAGGGTATAATTCATTGAAGTTCCTTGATTGCCGATGTAGCTCAGTTGGTCAGAGCAGCTGATTTGTAATCAGCAGGTCGGGGGTTCGAATCCCTCCATCGGCTCAGTTTTTTTAAAGCGTACATTAACATACTGAAAATAGGGGAGATACCTAAGTGGCCAACAGGGGTAGACTGTAAATCTACTGTCGTACGACTTCGGAGGTTCGAATCCTTCTCTCCCCACAACTCTTAGGCGAGTTAAAAGCGGGAATAGCTCAGTTGGTAGAGCACAACCCTTCCAAGGTTGGGGTCGCGAGTTCGAGCCTCGTTTCCCGCTCAAA
>QMPQ01000043.1 GCA_003648635.1 Bacteroidota bacterium
ATCACATCTGGCCTGGTGAGTGAAAGCAAATCATTGTTGCCTTTCAGATCGCAGGGATGATTTCTGAAACGTTCTCCGCGATAGTCCGCTTCACTTAGTTTATAACGCTGGATCATGGTACCCATGGCCCCATCAAGCACAAGGACACGTTCCTTCAATAGGCTGGCAATCTCTTTCCCGCTTTTCTTTGTCATAATACCCCGAAATTACGCATTTTTACATAGAGCAGCACTAGGCGTCGAAGGCCTGTTCAAAATCGGAAATAATGTCGTCAATATGCTCTATGCCCACAGAAACGCGCAGGAGAGTGGGAAGGATACCTGCTGTACGCAGGGCCTCCTCGGGCAATTGCTGATGTGTAGTAGCAGCCGGTTGGATAATCAGCGTTTTGACATCGCCCACATTGGCCAGGTGACTTACCAGCTTTAAATTGTCCACCAGGCGGATGGCCTCTTCCTTTTTTCCTTTTAAAGTGAAGGAAAGTACCCCCCCGGCACCTCTCGGCAGGTATTTTTCCGCAAGTTTATGATGTGGACTATCTTCCAGACCGGGATAGTTAACCTGCTCCACTTTCGGGTGCTTCTGAAGCCAGAGAGCAAGAGCGAGGGTATTTTCCACATGCCTGTCCACCCGTAGAGAAAGTGTCTCCAGCCCCTGAATAAACAGGAAGGAATTGAATGGGCTTTGACTGGGACCCAGGTCACGCAGGCCTTCCACTCGGGCCTTGATTATAAAGGCTATGTTACCGAAGGAACTTTCACTGCCGAAGGTCTCCCAGAATTTTAATCCATGGTAGCCTTCACTGGGCTCTGTAAACTGGGGGAATTTCCCATTTCCCCAGTTGTAGTTTCCACTGTCAACTATCACTCCTCCAATGGAACTGCCATGTCCGCCTATCCACTTGGTGGCCGATTCCACCACGATAGCAGCTCCGTGCTCAATGGGTCTGAAAAGGTAACCTGCAGCAGCAAAGGTATTGTCAACCACGAGCGGGATATCATGTTTTTTAGCCAGGGCTGCGAACTTTTCAAAGTCGGGTATATTGAATCCGGGATTCCCAATGGTCTCCAGGTAGATTGCTTTGGTTTTATCATCAATCAGTTTTTCAAAATCATCCACCTCAAGCGAGTCAGCAAAACGAGCTTCCCAGTTATATTGCTTAAAAGTCACTTTGAACTGGTTGTAGGTTCCGCCATAGAGGAAGGGACTGCTCACGATGTTATCCCCCGATTGCAAGATGGTGCTAAAGGTGAGAAATTGTGCTGCATGTCCTGACGAAACGGCCAGGGCTGCCACACCACCTTCCAGAGCTGCGACGCGTTGTTCAAACACATCATTGGTGGGATTCATAATACGCGAATAAATGTTTCCAAACTCCTTCAGGGCAAAAAGATTTGCTCCGTGCTCGGAGTCGTTAAAGGTATAGGAGGTGGTCTGGTAAATGGGAACCGCCCGTGCATTGGTCGCTGAATCAGGGCTGTGTCCTGCATGAACCTGCAGGGTCTCAAAGTTCTTGTATGCTGTACTCATGATTATTGATTTTTAAGGCTGGGAATTTGAAAATTGGTGACATTACTAATAGGATAACAGTTATTGAGTTAATCTGCTAAAGTATTAACTTCCTACCCATTCCCATAGGCAGTAAAAGATAGAAAGAAGTTCTTATTTTCATGATTCTCTTTTATGTTATTATCTCCCTTGCGGGTTAGGTTGTGGCACCTTCGCCTGGTGGCGGGTTGCCAGGGGATCAGTGAGCCTAATCTCTTACCCCTTCTAAATAACAATCGCACTAAGCGAATTGATGGAGTAAATATATGCCTAAGCCAGACCACTGGCAAATGATCATGGCCCCGATTCTTCTTTTTATTTAGATCAGATTACGCGAAGTCGCATACAATCAGACACTTAGCTGTATGAGTAATTCAGATTAAAAAGAATATGTGAGTCCCAGTCCGAACAGCTCCTTGAACTGGACCTTCTCACTGAAGGTGTCGTATTCCCCATCGCCAGTGGTATCCTCTCCAAATTTGATATCATAATCATAGATCAGCTGGGTCAGCAAAGAGGCCGACAGGTAATCGTTCACCTTAAAGATTAGCCAAAGATCCCAGTTCACATCAATATATTGAGGATTGTCGAAGTAGTTTGAAAAGAGATCGATTTTGGTATCCAGGGTCACATTTTTCAGAATCTCCTTCTTAAATGTCATTTTAATATAAGCGCCTATTTCAGCTCTTGTTTTTTGATCGGGATCAAGTCCGAATGAGCCTGCTGCTGACAGATCATCATCCAATACAAAGGTGAATTTAGATGAGATAGGGGAGAGGAAGAGAGAAAACACTTCCGAAGGTTTGTAATCCAAACCCAGGGAGAAACTCAGGTATCCGGGCGACATAAAATTGGAAATCTTCATGCGGTCATCTTTACCAGGTCTATCATACCCTTCTTCATGGTTTTAATCGAATTAATATTGTTGAGATCTTGTTTATCAAACTCACTTGTTCTCAGAGCTTTCAGCAAATATTTTAAATCGGTCCATATTCAACATGGTGTTGTGGACGAAGGCCCGTTTCATAAAGGGAACCATTAGCATCATGATCCCACTGAAGCGGAAATAGTTTTCAGTTCGCCAAAGGGTTAATCCCGGTTCCTTTTCCGTAAACCAGTTTTCAACTTCATTGTAAACACCACGCGCTTTATAGCTCATATGAAATTGTTCCGGGAGTTGTTTTGTTCTTATGGTTTCTGTCATCACCAGGTCTCCTTTTCTACCTTCATAGATCATCTCTGAGCGGGCACCCACCTCGCCCGGCTTACCTTCCAGATGGGTGAAGCTCTTGAGTCCCGGTTGCCACATGGACAGATTATCAGTACTATCGAAAAGTTCGAGGACCCTGCCTCGGGGAAGATTGATAAGGATTTCAGTGGTGTATTTCATGACGGCTTAAGTTCAAATGCAATAACAAATTTAGCTTTAAAAATGTTTGCACCCTATGTTTTAATCGTCTACCCGAATTTCCACCGATATTCAACCCGCTTTTCACCCGGAGCAAAATATGGATCGTAGATTTGATTAAAACCAAGGAACACAGTTTTGGAAAAAGAGGTAATTATTATCGGTGGTGGTGTAGCCGGACTTTCATCAGGAATTTATGGACAGCTTAATGGCTACAGTACTGAAATACTGGAGATGCATTCCTTGCCCGGGGGACAATGTACGGCCTGGAAAAGAAAGGATTATACCTTCGATTATTGCATTCACTGGCTGGTGGGATCCTCCTCCGGGCCCTTTCATGACATCTGGAAGGAGACCGGCGCACTGGATGAGCATACCGAGATATGGGACCCCGACACCTTTGTGACAATGCGGATGCCCGATGGAGAGGATTTTATTGTCTATGCGGATGTCGATCGCTGGGAACAATATCTGATTGATTTCGCACCGGTAGACATCATACCCATTGCCAGGATGTGCAATGACATGCGGAAGATGTCTACCATGCATATGTTTGAAGATCCAGCTTTTCGGAGAGGTCTGCTGGATTATGCCCGATTTATGATAAATAGCGGACCTGCAGTTAGACTGTTCATGAAGTACGGCAAAATGCCCCTGGATAAGTACTTTAGAAAGCTTGGGTTTAAAAACCAGCTGCTTAAGGAGTGTCTCCTTTCAATTGCCGGGGGCATGGAGGATTTTTCTACTGTCGGATTCCTGTTTGTTTTACTCTGGTTTTCCCAGAAAAATGCAGGCTATCCCATTGGCGGGTCCATGCCTTTTACCATGCGTATGGCAGAGAGATACCGTTCGCTGGGCGGGATTTTTACAGGGAAATCCAGGGTGGAAAAGATCATCATAGATGGTAACAGGGCGGTGGGCGTCAGAATGATCGATGGCACCCTGAAATATGCTGATTACATTATTGGTGCCTGTGACCTGCATGCACTGATCTATGATATGCTGGATGGAAAGTATATTACTCCAAAGATTGAAAAGGCATTCGCAAAATGGCCCCTCTTTAAACCCATAGTCCAGGTTTCTTTCGGAATCTCTCGTCACATCGAAAGTGAGTTTCATACCTATCAGGTGATTGCACCAGGTGAAACCATTGGCCGAACCACTCTGGCTACAGGCTATGGTGTCTCCAATTACAATCATGACCCGGAGATCACCCCGGAGGGAAAATGTGTGATGAAAATGCTTTTTGATTCACCCATTGAATTGTGGGAAGACCTGAAAGAAGAGGAGTACAGCGCCGAGAAGCAAAAGATTGCTTCGGATGCCATGGAGAAGCTTGAAAAACTGTATCCCGATGTGAAGGGATGCATTGAGGTGGTAGATGTGGCCACTCCGCTCACAAATATCAGATATACAGGAGTCTGGAGAGGAGCATACGAAGGTTTCTTGCCCACCAGTAAAAATATGACCAAGACCCTGAGCAATAAGCTTAAGGGACTTGAGAACTTCTATATGGCTGGTCAGTGGCTCTTTCCCGGTGGTGGATTGCCTCCTTCTGCGCAATCGGGCAAATGGCTCTTTCAGGAGATTACTAAAAAAGATAATAAGAAATTCAGGGTGGAATAAGAGATGCTATTGTCGATTTTTATATTTTCGACAAATGGAAACCGGAGAGCTTTACAGCAAGCTGAAAGATGCTTATACCACAGAAAACCTGGGTTTGGTTTCGGGACGGATTATTGAGATGTTCAGGGATAAAAAGCATGATGCCCTGAGAGCCATGCAAAAGGTAGTGAATGAATATATCCCCTGCCATGAAGAAAAGGTCAATAAGATTTTTTCCCGTCTGATTATGCTCTACCATCCAGACCGGCTTCGTCAGAACCTGGTGCTCCTGGAAAAAGCCTATAAGGCGGATGACTTTGAATCCCTTTATTCCATGTCTCATATCCTGACAGTTCAGAATCTGGAACCCGGACATGTGGTTCTGAGTTCCGTATTTACCGAGGAGGATCTTGCTGAGGAGTTTGCTTGGGATGAAGGCGCCGATGGCTTCTCCTACTTTATGGCTGAAGAGGAGCTGGAACAGGATGAATATGAAGATTCGGGACTGGAACGGCGCAGCTTTCTTTCTGTGCTGAAACGAAGGGTCTATGGCAATCTCAATGTGGATTTTCCCATGTATCTGCTGGAGGATCTGGAGGAGATAGAGATGGCCGATTATGAGCTGGAAGATCTGGATGGAATCTCCGCATGCCACTATGCGCGGGCTGTGGATCTTTCCAATAACAATCTGACCGATATTAGTGAATTGGGCGAATTGCGCCAGGTGGAGCGGCTCTATCTTTCCAACAACCAGATCGGACTCATTGATGTGCTTAACATGCTAAGTGTTCTGCAGGTGCTGGATATCTCCTACAATGATGTGGATGATATTTCACCCCTGTTTGAGCTAAACTACCTGAGCTACCTGAATGTGATGGGAAACCGCATACCTGCCTGGCAACTGGAGAAGCTGCAGCTGAAGGGGGTTTCTATAGTGGCCTAGACGCTCCTCTTAGTATATGTTGGACTATTTCAGGGCCTGCTCCAGATCAGCTTTGAGATCTTCCACATCTTCAATGCCCACCGATAACCTGATCAGTTCCTCAGAGATACCTTCAGCCTTTCTTCCTTCCGGCCCCAGGTGTCGGTGCGAAGTGTGGGCCGGCGACGAGCAGATGGATTCCAGTCCACCCAGGCTCATGGAAGGTTTGATTAGTTTCAAACGTTTCTGAAAGGCAAGACCATCCTGCCCTTTTACTTCAAAAGAGAGCATTCCACCAAACCCGCTCATCTGTTTTGCAGCAATCTTATGCCCCATATGTCCGGGCAGACCTGGGTAGTTTACCTGCTTTACCGCCTGGTGTGTCTCCAGGAAATGGGCCAGCTCCATGGCATTGTCATTGATTCGCTCTACCCGCACATGGATGGTTTTCAGACTGCGCTCCAGCAGATAGAGGGTATTTGCATTCAGCGATCCTCCGAAATTCAGTCCGGTCTGGTATACTTCCTTCATCAGTTCTTCTCTGCCTGCCACCGCCCCGGCCAGGATATCGCTGTGACCGCCCATGTACTTGGTTGCACTATGTACCACAAGATCGATGCCCATGGCAGCAGGTTGCTGGTTGACCGGTGAGGCAAAGGTATTGTCGATGATGGAGATTAGCCCCCTTTTTTTAGCCATATCAGCCACCGCCTGGATATCGGTGATGCTAAGCAGGGGATTGGAGGGGGTTTCGATATAGACCACCCTGGTATTCTTCCGGATGCAGGACTCCATATCTTCGGCAGTCTGACTTGTGGCCACGGTACATTCAATACCAAAGCGTTCAAATTCCCGTTCCAGGAAATGAGAAGTGCCTCCATAGAGCCCCTTTTGGAAGACAGAGTGATCGCCCTTTCCCAGGAAGGTAAAGAGAACGGTGCTAATGGCAGCCATTCCAGAGCTGAAGACCAACGCACTTTCCGCATCCTCCAGAGAGGCTATCTTTTCGGCTACAGCTTTTTCATTGGGTGTGTTAAGATAGCGGGGATAGATGGTATCCGGCTGATCGATAAATTCAAAGGAGGTGGAGGTATAAATAGGAGAGTTAATCCCCTTTTTTACCTCATCGTGCATGGTGCCCGCGTGGACACATCTTGTGGAAAATCTATCCATTTAGAAAGAGTTTCATGGCATCCACATTTCGTGGATTGATTACTTTTTTTGAATCAGGGGTGTAAAGAAATTCAAAGAGCTCTTTGTAATGCTCTTCTACCTTGGGCCTCACCACCTTGTAAGTGGGGTTCATCAATTTGTTCTCACGGGTAAATCCTTCAGCCAGGATCCCGATGTTGGCAGGGATCCATCTTTGTGGAAACATATCTCCGTATTTCCCGTTTTTCCGGTACTCCCTTACTTCGTTGTCCAGCAGGGTGAGACAGGCCTCGATCCCTTCATCCGAATCAGATGACAGCCCTTTAGCCTTCAGATACCTGCTTAGTGCATCCTTAAACGGAAAGACAAGGGCTACCGTGTAGGGATCCTGATTGTTATGCAAAAGTGTCTGACTGATGTATTCAGACTGGTCGATAAATGACTCCTCAATCCCTTCCGGACTGTATTTTTCGCCATCATCGGCAATCAGCAGGCTCTTGTAACGGCCCAGCACAAAAAGGAATCCATCGGGGTCCATATAGCCCATATCGCCAGTAAAGAGCCAATCTTCCTTAATGGTATCTGCTGTGGCTTCTTCGTTTTTCCAGTACCCTTTCATCACATTCTCGCCCCGGATAACAATTTCGCCCTTCTCACCCATGGCCAATTCGACACCCTCATCATTGCATATTTTTACTTCCAGGTTCTCAGGAATCAGTCCAGAAGAGCCCATCTTGTATGCTTTCTCGCCATTGGCACTTATGATAGGGCTGGCTTCCGTCAGTCCATATCCCTGATAAATGGGAATCCCGATGGCGTAGAAGAAACGTTGCAGTTCAATATCAAGAAGTGCTGCACCTCCAAAGAAATATTGCATATTTCCACCCAGGCCATCTCTGACTTTCTTAAAAACTACCGCATCGAAAAGTGCATAGATTGGTTTCAGCAAAGCGTTCATTCCCTTGCCCTTATCCCAGGCAATGCCGTTGTAGCGGTAGGCAATCTTGAGTCCGGCCTGGAAGAGCTTCCAGGTGAAGTTCCCTTTGGCCCGAACACCGGCTTCAATGTTGTTCCTGAAATTCTTGGAGATGGTGGGAACACTGAACATTATATCGGGTTTTACCTCTTTGATGTTCTTTCCAATGTTCTTGGTGGTTTCAATGGCATTTTTACCCATCTCCAGCGCGGCAAGGCTGGCACCAACTGCCATAATGGTGAAAAGTCCGCAAGTATGAGCAAAACTATGATCCCAGGGCAGAAACAAGAACATCCTGTAATGCTCCGGTACGGTGAGGATGGACAGGGCCTGTTCCGTATTTGAAGTATAGTTGCGCTGAGTGAGCATGATTCCTTTGGGATCGGAGGTAGTGCCTGAGGTATAGCAAATATTGGCCACATCATCGGGATCGACAGCTTCGTATCTTGTTTTAAAGGAATCCGGATCCTTCTCCAGCAGCTTATTGCCCTCTTCCATAACATCGCCCATATAGACCTCATCCTTTTCGTACTTCTCCCTGGGATCCATATGGATGTACTTTTCCACAAGCGGAAGCTCCTTCTTAAGCGCGTCAATCTTTTTGGCCTGGCTTCCCGAAACAATGATCATTCTGGATTCGGAGTGTGTGATTCGGAATGTCAGATCAGCCGGTTCATTCAATTGAATGGAGATGGGCACATCGATGGCACTCAGATAGAACATGCTCATCTCGGCCACCACCCACCAGGAACGGCCTTCGGCAAGCAGGGTGATCCGGTCCCCCTTTTTAACACCCAGACTCATCAATCCTGCTGCAAATTGGTACACCTGCTCACGCATTTCTCCATAGGTAGTGGGACGAAATTCCCCGTCTATTTTTTCCCACATATATGGATTGTCCCTGAACTTGTCGACATTCTCTTCGAAAAACTGAACCAGTGATTTCATTAGATGATGTTAAATAGTTAGGATTAGCAAGATATGAAAATAAGAAAAATTGCGTAATTTTATTCTTGTACAATTCTTATTATGGAAAAATGAAAACGAATCAAAGAAGCAGGTATAGCCAAAGGTTCCAGATTGCTTTTGCCTTCCTGGTGGGATTGCTTTTGATATCGCCCTCCTGTGAAAAGGAACCGGACCCTATTGTGCCAACTAATGGCTACGATTGGCCTGACAATGAAAGATCCTACTGGCCCACCGAGGCTTGGGAAGTATCCTCCATGGAAGAGCATCATGTGGATGCCGCAAAGATAAGTCTGGCAGATGAATTTGCTGAAAACGACCCCTTGGCCCGGGCACTGCTAGTCATAAAAGATGGGTATATCGTATTTGAAAATTACTATGGAGAGGGAGGGATTGATGAAAGCACAGATTTATGGTCCGTTACCAAAAGTTATAGCTCGGCGCTTGTGGGGCTACTGATGGACCAGCATATCGTTCAGTCCACATCTCAATTGATGATGGATTTGATGTCAGACTATCCCGAATTCGATGAAATAACACTGCACCATGTTTTAACAATGACCACAGGGCTATCCTGGGCGGAATCAGGACCGCTATGGGTGGAGTGGGCCTTTTCGGACGACTGGGTTGCCTCTGCGCTGTCCCGTGGGCAGGATAGGGGGCCGGGAGAGAAGTTCTATTACAGTTCTGGGAATTCTCATTTTTTGACTTCCCTGGTATATTACAGCTCCGGTATTAAACCCGGGACAATGGCCAAGGAATACCTTTTTGATCCCATGGGTGTGCCTTTTGATACCCTGGATCAACCCATCGTCTACAATACGTGGAGCGACTATCAGAAACCCATGTATCAAACCTGGAGACAGGATACCAAAGGAATTGAGACGGCCAGTTTCGGACTCTATATGACCGCAAGGGATATGGCCAAATTCGGGTTTCTCTATCTGAACAGAGGGCGATGGGAGGATGAAAATCTACTTTCGGAGAGTTGGGTAAAGGCATCTACAAGAGAACATGTAACCGGTATTTATGGAAGATATAGCTATGGGTATCAATGGTATATCACCATGGTGGGAGGAGAGTCAGCTTTCCTGGCCAGTGGATATGGAGGTCAGATCATTGGTGTTGTTCCCTCCAAGGATCTGGTGGTGATCTTGAAATATGAGGCTGAGGATCCGGTGCATCCCGAAACCGGATCTCCCCATGATGACATGCATCTATTTGAACTGGTGGTTGAATCAATTGTTGAGTGAATATAATTTGATGAAATACTGAACCCTACTGATATTCAGCGCACTGCTTTTCTCATTTGCCTCCTGTGGAGTGCGTATACAAAAACCAGACAGCGCCAGGGAGCCTTATCTGGAGAGGTATGATTGTTCCGCTTGCACGGCTATGGATACAGCTTCTATAAATGTGCTCATCAGGAAGAAAAAACTGATCAGTTGAAGATCACTTCATTAGCACCTACATCTCGATAATCTGTTCCCGGTCGGGACCTACGGAGACATATTTCACAGGTACCTTCAGTTCCTTCTCAAGGAAGGTGATATACTCCTTGAGCTCTTTGGGGAACTGTTCCCTGGAGCGTACTCCGGTGAGATCGGTATTCCATCCGGACATTTCAGTAAACACTGGTTTCACCTCCACATCCAGATCAAAAGGCATCTGGTCGGTCAGTTCACCATCTATCGAATAAGCAGTGGCCACTCGTATTACATCAAAGGTATCCAGAACATCGGTTTTGGTCATGATCAGCTGTGTCACTCCATTAAGCATCAGGCTGTACTTAAGTGCTACCAGATCGAGCCATCCGCACCTGCGTGGTCTGCCGGTGGTAGCTCCATACTCTTTCCCGATGTCCCTCAGCTTTTCACCCTCTTCGTCTAATAACTCAGAAGGAAAAGGTCCACTTCCCACACGTGTACAGTAGGCTTTGAATATGCCATATACTTCACCGATTGCACTAGGAGCGACGCCCATGCCAGTACAGGCACCGGCACAGATGGTATTGGATGAGGTGACAAAAGGATAGGAGCCAAAGTCAATATCAAGCAAAGTACCCTGGGCACCTTCAGCCAGTATGCTTTTTCCCTGCTCCAGAAACTTGAATATCTCATATTCTGTATCGACGCGGGTGAATTTCCGGATTATTTCAATGGCATCGAAGAACTTCTCCTCTTCATCCAGGTTGTATTCGAAGTCATACTGTTTTAGCAAGTTCATGTGCTTAGCCTTCAGCGCTTCATATTTTGTTTTGAAGTTAGAATCAATATCACCTACCCTCAGACCATTGCGACCGGTCTTGTCCATATAGGTGGGACCAATGCCTTTCAGAGTCGAGCCAATTTTGGATTTGCCCTTGGCTGCCTCAGAAGCTGCATCCAGGATTCTATGTGTGGGAAGGATCAGGTGGGCCTTTTTGGAGATCCAGAGGTTCTTGGTCAGATCAATGCCCATGGCCTCAAGCGATTCAATTTCACGCCTGAATATAACGGGATCCAGCACCACGCCATTGGCAACAATGTTAAGCTTATCTTCTCTGAAAATCCCGGATGGGATGTTGTGAAGGATATGCTTTATGTTATTGAATTCCAGTGTATGTCCTGCATTTGGACCTCCCTGAAATCTGGTAATAATATCGTAGCGGGGGGTCAGAACATCCACTATTTTTCCTTTTCCTTCATCTCCCCACTGGAGACCTAAGAGCACATCAACTTTCATAAATTGTGAGATTTATATCCGGATAAAATTAGGAAAAAAAACGGTACTTATTTGTTCCCATCCTGTCCAATCTTACTCTTCCCGTAGATATAGAGTGAGTGGTGACTGGGACTGAAGTTGTTGAGTTCGCATGCTGTCTTGATAATCTCCTCAATCCTGGGATCGCAAAACTCGATTACATTGCCCGAATCCATATCGATGAGGTGATCGTGCTGCATGCAGCGGTAGGCCTTTTCAAACTGGGCGATATTTTTGCCGAATTGATGTTTCACAACCAGGCTGCAGTCGAGCAGCAACTCAATGGTATTGTAAAGAGTAGCCCTGCTTACCCTGTAATTTTTATTCTTCATGAAAATATAGAGTGACTCTATATCGAAGTGACCATCCCTGGAATAAATCTCATCCAAAATGGCATAGCGTTCGGGTGTTTTTCGGTGCCCTTTTCTCTCCAGATAATCGGTGAAGATCTGCTTTACTGTCTCTTTGGTCTCCTCTTGCACCATACTTAGTCTAAGTAAAAATTACAGTGCAAGATAGTAATAATTTTAATTTAGAACAGATAAACGTGAAAATTCACTCTTTCACGTCGACACGGTGTACGGATTCCACACCCTTCAGCTTCATCATGTTAAGAATCAGGTTGTTGAGGTCATTTGTGTTGTGTACATACAGGTCAATGGTGCCGCTAAAGATGCCATCGTGGCCATGCAAATTGATGGTCCTCATACTGATATTCAATTCTTCGGTAATGGTATTGGTTATGGAGTTATATACCCCGAAGCGGTCCCAGCCATTTAACTGGATTCTAGCCAGGTAGGAGAGTACTTTATGCTGTGTCCACTTGGCAGCAACCAGGCGGTCTCCCTGGCTTGACATGATCTTTACTGCTGTATTGCAGTCTGTCCTGTGAACCAGTGTGGTACCATTATCCTGACGTACAGCGACCACTTCATCACCGGGGATAGGGCTGCAGCACTTTGCCAGGTTATAATGACTCTCCTCATTGCCAACACTTTCTTTGAGAATCAGGGTGCCCCTGGAATCATACTCCTCCTTGTTTTCAGTTTTCTTCTGAGATCGGCCAACCGATAGGTCCCAGACTCTCACCCATTTGTTTTTTGTGTTTTTACTGAGTACTTCTTTCAGACCATCCAGGTTAATGATTCCGCTCCCTATTTTTGAATAGAGTTCGTCCTTGTGCGTGGATGCATAGGCAGGCACGAGTTTTTTCAGAATTCTGGAACTGGGCGTCAGGTTGAGTTCTTTTAGTTTGTCGATCAGAATTTGCTTTCCCACCTCTGTGCGGTTCTTAGTTTCCGCTTTCAGCGCATTTTTTATGGCTGACTTGGCTTTTACCGTACTTACAAACTGGTACCACTCCAAGGTGGGCTTCTGCACATCCGAGGAGAGTATCTCCACCTGGTCTCCACTGCTCAGTACGTGACTGAGCGGAACAAGTCTGTAGTTGACTTTGGCACCAATGGCTTTGTTCCCGATCTCTGTATGGATCTCATAGGCAAAGTCCAGTGCTGTTGAGGCTTTTGGTAGGGTGATAATATGACCCTTGGGGGTAAAGACCATAATCTCCGAGGAGAAAAGGTTTAGCTTGAAATCATCCAGGAACTCCAATGCATCTCCCGATGGAGATGCCAGGGTCTCCCTGATACGTTTGATCCATTTATCAAGCTCCGATTCAGGAGAAGCTTTGTCCTTGTATTTCCAGTGTGCTGCAAATCCCCTTTCGGCAATCTCATCCATTCGCCTGGAGCGGATCTGGATCTCCATCCATTTGCCGTTTGGTCCCATAACCGTGGTATGCAATGCTTCGTATCCATTGGCCTTGGGGGTTGAGACCCAGTCGCGGATGCGCTCAGGCTTAGGGGCATAAATATCTGTGATGATGGAGTAGACGTTCCAGCACTGCGTTTTTTCAGGAACATCTGTCTTGGGCTCGAAAACAATCCTGATGGCAAAAAGGTCGTAGATCTCTTCGAAAGAGACATTTTTCTGGTGCATCTTCTGCCAGATGGAATAGATTGATTTGGGCCTTCCCGAAATGTTGAAATTAAATCCGTTGTTGTCCAGGGAGTCAATAATAGGAAGGGAAAAGTGATTAATCAGGTGAAGACGACGCTCTTCGGTAAATTTTATTTTTTCAGATATTTCATTGTATACTTCG
This sequence comes from Bacteroidota bacterium, assembly GCA_003648635.1. GTDB lineage: Bacteria > Bacteroidota > Bacteroidia > Bacteroidales. The sequence goes on from QMPQ01000043.1 coordinate 13,481, forward strand.
GGATACCTGTACTTCAGGCTGAGATCTTCCAGTTCGGATTTAACCCGGTGTAGACCCAACCTGTGGGCTAGCGGCGCATAAAGGTAGATGGTTTCACCGGCAATCTTGATCTGCTTTTGACGAGTAAGAGAACCCAGGGTGCGCATATTGTGCAGCCTGTCTGCCAGTTTAATAAAAATCACCCGTACGTCATCTGACAGGGTGAGGAGCATTTTCCGGAAATTTTCAGCCTGCAATGAATTAGACTCCTTGTTAAATACGCCGGAGATCTTGGTAAGACCGTCAACGATGGATGCGATCTTTTTTCCAAAAGCATTCTCAATGTCTTCAATAGTGATATCGGTATCTTCCACGACATCGTGCAGGATGGCGCAAACGGTACTGGTTAAACCCAGTCCGATCTCCTGGCTAACAATTACAGCAACCTCCAGTGGATGAATAATATAGGGTTCTCCCGATTTTCGACGGGTCCCCTTATGCGCCTCGTTGGCCATCTTAAAAGCTTTTCGAATCAGCTTTTCATCTTTGGCCGATTTGCAATGCGAACAGTTTTGAATCAACTGTTCAAGCAGGCTGTTGACCTTATGTTCTTCAGTGAGTACCTTATCCTCCATATTTGCTCTCCGTCCAGATAGACATTCCCAGCAAAATTAGTGATTTAAGATGAAGAGTGTTGATATGAGGAATCTTTTTTAGGATCAGGGATACAAAACGGTCACATTCCCGGTATAAGTATTGAATAATCCGGTGTAGTCGGTGTACTGGATGTAATAGACATAAACAGCCTCATCTACAAAAGATCCACCCTGAAAGCGCCCGTCCCATCCTTCACCCGGATCAGAGGTTTCAAACATCTTCCGGCCTCCCCTGTCCACCACGATCATCAGATAATCCCTGGGTGCAAAATCCATCAGAGGCTTAAATTCGGAGTTTATATCATTGCTATTGGGAGTAAAGGCGCTGGGGACCTGCATATGGGTCTCGATCACAACAGTAGTGATGATCGAAATACTTTGTTCCTCTGTCCCGCCGTTATGAGGATTTGAAAGCGCTATCACTCTGTATTGTAGCTCTCCCGCCTGAAAGCCATTTACCATGGACTGGATAGATTCCTGCCACTGTGTGAACTGTGGTCCAATTGTTTGAACATCAGCAAATTCACCGCTGCCATCATTTCGCTGGATAATATATCCTGCCAGTCCGGGTTCATAGCTTTCATAGGGGGTCCAGTTTAAGGTGACGATCGGGTCGTTAAGCTCATTGACGAGCAGGATACTGTTTCCCTGATTGGACTGGGATATCACAAGCGATGTACCGCAGCCTTCCGGTTGAAATACTGATTCAACCAGATACTGGTAGGTATAAGTGCTTGTTAGAAACTGGTCCTGCACCACCTGTGTTGATTCCATCACGTTCAATCGCATATCAACTTCTGTAAAAGGGGTACCGGGATTGCTTCTTCGCAATAACCTGAAACTGTTCACCTCTCCGGCAATATCTGCTGAATACTGAACTTCCACACTTGCCTCGTCCAGCACGCTCACATGATCGATGGTCAGATAAGAGGGAGCTACCGGATAAAGTACAGATACCGTATCAAGAGGTGAGTTGGATGTTATCCCGCTGATGTTAATAGTTTCAATATAATAGATATAGTCCGTATTTGCTGCTACCCCGGTATGGCTATAGGAGTTGGTGGAGGCCGGAACAAAGGTAAGCTCCTGCAAGGGGCTTCCTGAAATTCCACCGAAGACCCTGTATCCCGAAATATCCCCTTCCCAACCCTCATATGAGGTCCATTGAACGATGTTTGCCTCTGTGCAAAGATCGAATTCCACAGTGGTGGCTACAGCCCGGTGGACATTGTCACCCAGTAGGCTCTCATTGCTGGTGCTATCTTCGGCTGTCACTGCATAGGCAAGGTTCGTCAGACCGCTTGTCATATGTTTGTACTCAATGGTGTAGGGACCGAAAGAGAAGATTTTCTGAAAAGTCATATCTACAGGATCTATCAACTTATAGAGATGGTAGAACTGGATATCGCTGTCCGCACTGGGATTCCACTGAATCAATACACCGTTATCGGAGTGGTCCACCGTAACCAGGATAAGATCCGGAATAGCAGGCGCCTGAGCCTGCACCACTGACGGGAACAGAATGATCATCAGTAGCAGAAACTTTACCAGGATTTTCATATATGTTCTTATTCTGCTCATCTGTTCACAAAACGCAGATTGCCCTACTTATATTTCAGAAGGCCTATGAACAAAGATAATACATCTAAATTATGCATTCCTTATTGTTCTGCAGGCTAAAATGTTAATTTTGTCACTCAATGCCGGAAAACAGGTTCATACAGAGGGTTAATAATTTTAGGATGAGGTATTTATCTGGTCATCGCTTCCTCTATGTCCTGTCTGTTATTGTGGGACTTAGCGCGGGTCTGGCAGCTGTGATTATCAAGAACCTGGTTCATTATATACACGAGGCCGTACAAAATGGATTCCATGACGATTATAGCCAGTATTACATCTTTATCCTTCCAATTGTAGGGATTACCTTGACCGTGTTGTTTATCAAATATGTTAACAAGCGACCTGTGGGACATGGCATCCCCGGGGTGCTTTTCTCTATTTCAAAGAACAACGGCATTATTCGTTCTCATAACCTCTACTCCAGTATCATTACCAGTGCATTGACCGTTGGATTTGGCGGGTCGGTGGGTCTGGAGGGTCCCACAGTGGCTACCGGGGGTGCTGTTGGCTCTAACATAGGAAGAGCTTTGAAACTAAACTACAAGGAGGTTACTCTGCTTATTTCCTGCGCCAGTGCCGGAGCACTATCTGCCATTTTCAAGGCACCCATTGCCGGGATTGTGTTTGCCCTGGAGGTTATTATGCTGGACCTTACCATGTGGGCAGTTATTCCATTGCTGATTGCTTCGGCAACTGCGGCGATGACCTCCTACCTCTTCCTGGGTCAAAATGTGATCTACCAGTTTAATCTTACCGAGCAATTCCAGATGGGACAGATTCATTGGTACCTGTTGCTGGGGATCATGGTCGGCTTGTTATCAGTATATTTTACAAAGTGCTATATATGGATCACGTCCATCTTTGAAAAATTTAAGAGTCGCTGGAAAAGATTACTGGTGGCTGGTGGAATTCTTGGGGTGATTATCCTGATCTTCCCACCACTTTATGGAGAAGGTTACGAGGTGGTGAACCAGGAACTCAAGGGGGAGTTCTACCATCTTTTTGAAAATACCTTTTTTGAGGGCTGGCACCAGAGCTTTGGCCTGCTGGTGGTTTATATGTTGCTACTCATCGGGGTAAAGGTGGTTGCTACCACACTCACATTTTCTGCAGGGGGGATTGGAGGGATCTTCGCACCAACACTCTTTATCGGGGCCAATACCGGCTTGCTTTTCGGACTTGTTTTGAATCAATTGGGGATCGATGTGTCGGTTACTAATATGGCCCTTGTGGGGATGGCCGGCATGATAGCCGGCGTGGTTCATGCGCCATTGACTGCTATCTTCCTCATTGCGGAGATTACCGGTGGCTATGAACTATTTTTCCCCTTGATGCTTGCGTCCACCATTGCCTACGGTACCACACGATACTTTGTTAAGAATTCGGTTTATACGGTTCAGCTGGCCAAACGGGGCGAGTTGATGACCCACCATAAGGATCGCAACATTTTGCTGATGATGAAAGTGTCCGAGCTGATTGAGACCAACTTCAAAACCGTTCGTCCGGATGAAAGCCTCAGGGACCTGGTCCATGTAATCACTAAATCCAGCAGGAACATTTTCCCGGTAGTGGATGAAAAGAACCACCTCAAGGGGATTGTAAAATTGGACGACATCCGCCACATCATGTTCAACCCGGATATGTATGATAATACCCTGGTCAGAGATCTAATGCATACACCCGAATGGACCATTCAAAGCTCGGATCAAATGGAGGAAGTGGCCCGGCAGTTTTCCGAAAGTGGCCGTTACAACCTCCCTGTTTTGCGTGATGGCAAATACCTGGGTTTCGTTTCACGTGCCCGTGTTTTTTCCTCTTACCGGGAAATGCTCAAAGACTTCTCCGAGGATTAGCTGCGTTGAGCTCGCTTAGTGATTTTAAAATTATTCTAAATATCGGCTGAGACCGGTTTTCAACAGGCAGTCACGCGATTATTTACTTATGTTTGTGTGATTCACAAACTAACTAACTATGCCGAGTTTTGTAATAACTGAAAAGTGCGATGGCTGCAAGGCCCAGGACCGCACTGCCTGCCAGTATATTTGTCCCAATGACCTGATGGTTCTTGATAAGGAAAAAAATAAAGCCTACAACCGTGCGGTGGATATGTGCTGGGAGTGTTATAGTTGTGTAAAAATCTGTCCCACACAGGCCATTGAGGTACGTGGCTATGCTGATTTTATGCCACTTGGAGGTGTGGTTCAGCCCCTGAGGAGTACTGATTCCATCATGTGGGCAGTGAAGTTTCGCAATAAGAAGGTAAAGCGTTTTAAATTCCCCATCCGGACCACTGCCGAAGGCTCTATCGATCCAGATGCTGGTTTTTCAACCGGAACGGACGATCTGAAAAGTCCGGTGCTGAGAACTGAACCCGATTCCCTTTAATTAAAAGTTTGTTGCAATGAATGCTGAAAGTTTTGAGACAGTAGTGGTAGAAACCGACCTGTTAATACTCGGTGGTGGAATGGCAGCATGTGGTGCAGCTTATGAGGCCTCCTATTGGGCTAAAAAGCACAAGCAGCGTGTGACTGTGGTGGATAAGGCGGCCATGGAACGCAGTGGTGCAGTGGCCATGGGGCTGTCGGCCATCAACCTTTACCTTGGAGTGAGTAAGGGAAACAATACGGTTGACGAGTATGTGAGTTATGTGAAGAACGACCTGATGGGCATCGCCCGAAAGGATCTGGTTGCCAATATTGCACGCCATGTGGACTCGTCCGTTCACCTCTTTGAGAAGTGGGGATTGCCCATCTGGAAAGATGACGATGGAAATTATGTAAATGAGGGCCGCTGGCAGATCATGATCCATGGGGAATCCTATAAAAATATTGTCTCTGAGGCAGCCAAAAAAGCCCTGAAAGAATTGGGAGAGGACGGGTGCTACTATGAACGCATCTTTATTACAGAACCGGTGATGTTTGGTGATCGCTGTGTGGGTGCGGTAGGATTCAGTGTCCGGGAGAACAAGTTTTATGTGTTCAAAGCTAAGGCAGTACTGGATGTGATGGGTGGCGCCGTCCATATTTTCAGGCCCCGATCTGTTGGCGAGGGATTGGGACGGTCCTGGTATCCCCCTTTTAACAGCGGTGCAAGCACCTATTTTACGCTGAAGTCAGGTGCCGAAATGACCTGTCAGGAGGTTCGTTTTGTGCCTGTTCGATTTAAAGATTCATATGGACCTGTGGGTGCATGGTTTCTGCTTTTTAAATCCAAAGCCACCAATGCCAAAGGGGAAGACTATATGGAAACCCGCGCGGCAGAGCTTGAGAACTGGGCCCCATACGGGACCTCCAAACCAACCCCGACAAACCTGCGTAACTACTTGATGCTACTTGAACTGGAAGAAGGGAACGGACCCATTTACATGCGTACCGATGAAGCTATTCAGAAGCTTGTGGCTGAGATACCTGATGAGAAAGAGGCGAAGCGGAAGATGAAAGAGCTGGAATCAGAGGCCTGGGAAGATTTCCTGGATATGACCATAAGTCAGGCTTTAAACTGGGCCTCCCATAATATTATGCCCGAGGAAAGTCCTTCGGAGATCTCAGCCACTGAGCCTTACTTTATCAGTTCGCATTCGGGTGCGTCCGGAGCATGGGTCAGTGGTCCGCAGGACCTGGCTCCCGGCGAACATGCCTGGGGCTACGACAATATGACAACGGTGAAAGGGCTATTTGCTGCCGGTGATGCATCAGGAGCCTCTTCCCATAAATTCTCTTCAGGATCCTTTACAGAAGGGCGAATTGCAGGAAAAGCAGCTATTGCTTTTTGTGTGGATCATCCCGACACAATAGAAATTAGTGAGGAGCAGATTGCCGGATTAAAGGAAAAGGTATTGCAGCCACTGAAGGTTTTTGAGGAGCATCATGCCTACGCCAATGATGAGGATGTGAATCCCCATTTTGTGAAACCGAAAATGTTTATGTTCCGCCTGCAGAAAATTATGGATGAGTATGCAGGTGGTGCCTCAATGGGGTTTAAAACATCAGAACCCCTGCTTACCAAAGGCCTTGAGTATCTTGAGTATATGAAGGAAGATTCTGAAAAACTGGCTGCATCCGATCTGAACGAGTTAATGAGGTGCTGGGAGAATGTGCACAGGATGTGGCAGGCTGAATCTCATCTCCGGACCGTACTTTTCAGGGAGGAGACCCGATGGCCGGGATACTACTTCCGTACAGATTTTCCTGGCATGAAAGAGGATTGGGAGGCATTTGCAAATTGCCGCTGGAATCCCGAAACAGGCGAGTGGGAGATGATCAAACGTGAAATTCTTTAAATAAACAGGAGATCTTGAATTTTCCGACTTTAATAATAGGTGGAGGAATCAGTGGGATCACTTCTGCTGTAGAACTGGCTGAGGCCGGGCAGGAGGTGGTGCTCATTGAGAAGGACAATTACCTGGGCGGAAATGTATCACACTTCAACAACTACTTCCCCAAACTTTGTCCGCCTTCCTGCGGACTGGAGATTAATTACCGACGCATCCGTTCCAACCCCCGGATCTCCTACTATACGGGTGCCAGTCTGAAGAATATTTGCGGAAGTGATGGAGATTACAGGGCTACTATCCTGCTAAGTCCCAGGCTGATCAACAACAACTGTACCTCCTGTGGCCTTTGTGCGGATGTTTGTCCGGAGCTGCGGCCCGAAAAACTGGGAAGAACAGCAGGAGAGAAAGCGGCCTTTATTAACAATGGACTGCCCTTCCCCATGAAATATTGTATCGATCCTGAAGTATGTCTCAGAGAAGAATGTGCGAAGTGCATGGAGGTTTGCGATTACAATGCCATCCAGTTAAATGCTTCCGCTGCAGAAGTGGAAATTCAGGCAGGGAAGGTCATTGTAGCCACCGGATGGGTTCTCTATGATGCAAAGCGAATTGAGAATTTCCGCTATAGTGAGGAAAGTGATGTGGTAACAAACATGGAATTCGAACGGATGCTGGCGGAATGTACGAGGGAAAATTCAAAGCTTACAAGGCCCTCAGATGGCAAAACTCCTCAGCGTATTGCATTTATCCAGTGTGCGGGTTCAAGAGATGTTAAGCATCTTCCCTATTGTTCAGCAGTTTGTTGCTCAGTATCACTCAAACATGCTCTGACCCTGGAAGCAGCATATCCTGAATTGCTTGCAGAAATCTTCTACATAGATATGCGGCTAAGCGGAAGGAACGAAAAGCTTTTAAAGCAGGCTGAGGATAAGGAACGGATCATCCTTACCAAGGGCAAGGTTGGCAGAATCTCACCTTCGGATCAGGAGACTGGACTTAGGGTAGAGGTGGAGGATATTGCCAGTGGACGCAAACGACAGGATGCCTTTGATATGGTGGTTCTGGCCATGGGCTTGACACCCGCTCCTGTTGCCGTGGAGATGAAAAAAAATGAATATGGGTTCTATCTTCCCGGGCAAAGTTCGGGTTTAATTCCCACAGCCTCTTGTAAACGTCCCATGGATGTTTCATCGTCAGTTAAGGATGCAACAGCCTCGGCACTTAAAGCGATGCAAAAATGAACAAGGAAGGAAGCTTAGATATGGCTCTGGCGCTTTGTACCGGATGTAGCATTGGAACCTGTGTCGATACAGCTAAACTTGTGGAAGCTGCCGGTGAGGCCATTCAGGGAATAAGTTGTCTCAAACATGATTGCCTCTGTTCGGAAGCTGGTTTGGCCGAGCTGAACAAGATGACCCGGGAGAAGGGGGTAAAACGCCTGGCAGTGGCAGCCTGCTCCCCAAGAGTGAAGAATTCTGAATTTGAACTGGATGGGGTCCAGGTGGAGCGGATCAACCTACGGGAGCAAGTGGCCTGGGTGATGGAGACTGGTCATGAGGATACCCAGATGTGTGCAGAGGATCAGACCCGGATGGTACTGGCCAAGCTGGAGTCCATTTCCGATATTAAACCTTATGTGCCTGAGCAACTAAGCTCAGATATTCTTGTGCTTGGTGGTGGTATCGCCGGGCTCACATCGGC
>QMPQ01000044.1 GCA_003648635.1 Bacteroidota bacterium
ATTATTTGCACCCAGTATTCGCATGATGCCGCTCGCCTTGCTTTGCTGGTGCGACTGAACAATAAGCATACTGATAAAGTTCAGGGTCATAAGAATCAGTATGAGCAAGCCTACGCTTAATAACATATATATCATTGATTTACGCGTTACAGGCCGTGGTTCCCTATGGATATCTGGTGTGAAATGGATGTCTCGAACAGCCTGTAATTCAGCGTTGAATGCTCCCAGGGATGGACCCCTTCTACCCTCCAGGAAAGGAACCAGCATATCTATCAGTGAATTCTCCAGATCTGTGGGCGGTACATCCTGGAACAGCCTAACATAAACATTGGCACCCGATAATTTACTGTCCTTCAGATGTCTCATTCGCTCGGAAAAATGCCCCTGCTGGGAGAAGACCATCTTAAAACCAAAATGTGTATTATCAGGCAAGGGTTTGAGAATACCGGCTATTGTAAAGTACCCAATGCTGTCATTTCTAAACCCTTCAATATTCCTGAGATAAATCTCTTTGCCCAATGGATTATCCTCTGGAAAAAAAATCTCAGCAAGTTCCTGTGTAATAAAAAGCTGATTGGGCAGACCAAGATCCTCCTTCCGTCCTGAAATCAATTCAAGACCAAAAAAATCAATAAATCCGGTGTCTGCAACAACAGATTCAGATACGGAATAATCTGATTCACCAATATTTACATTGCAATTGTTGCTGTGAATGAATGAGGTGTAGTTTTCCACTTCGGGACGGTTTTCCAGTGCATCTGGGTAACAGGCAAAGGTTCGGGCCCAGAACTGACCTTCCCCAAGACGGGTAATAATCCGGTAAGTTCTATCGGAATCCGGAATGTGCTTATCAAAGCTTAATTCAAAAAAATAGTGCTGGAAGATAACCATCGAGGCTGCCAGTGAAACTGCCAGCCCAAACAGACTGATCAGAGAGAAAGATCGGTTTTTAAGCAGACTCCTGTAAGCAAGTTTAAGGATGTGACGCGGCATTTGCAATATGATTGATGAAGGACTAAAGGTATAACTTATTTATACGTTCGTGCAACGTATTTATATTTTTTTTAACTTATTTTAAAGTTTTGCCGTGAGAAAGCGGCACCGAATCGATTTTGAAATAGCGAATCTTCATCCATTTCCTGAAAACAGGATCAACAAAAACTGTGTCATGCTTACCTGCATCATGGCTGCCTGTGTCAATGATATCCATATTTTCCAGGCTTTGTTTAATTCGGGCGACATTGCTGGACGATCCCAGTTGGTAAGCCTTCAGGATCGCTTCAGAACAGAGTTTATATCCTACCTCTATGCTGGCTTTTAGAAAGCTCAATTGTTTGATTGTTAAGCCTTCTACGATCCTGCGGAAATGATGCTCAAAATGAAGGATGAGATCATTCAATGCCTCATCAACGGTCTTCTCTGTACAATGGTTCCGGGTTCTGATCAGTGCATGCCAGGCCAAAAGCTTCAGATAGAATGGGTCATTGTCCACTGTATAAGACATATGAATCGAGGTAGTATATGCTATACTTTTATTTTGATCGTGGAAAATTCTTCGAACACTGGCTGATCGGTGTTTTGTAGGATCGTGCCTTAGCTCAAAAAGCTGGCCCAGGCCCGAAAGGGGACCAGGAGTGTGGACCAGTTCTCTGATATAGCTAGTATCATTACCATATAGGCAGAATATGCACTTCTTTTGATCTTGAAAATAAAGTCTGAGTGTTCTCAGGAAAGAATCCGCATCCTTGTAGCGGTGAAACAGGTGGCTGTTGGAGAGGAAGACTCCCACTCGAATTCTTTTTTTACGGGCTATAATAGAGGGCAGCTTGAGCGTATTCAAACTGCCAGAGTAGATATCTCCTAGTGATTCCAACTCCTGGAATTTGTGAAAAAGGGAAGCCTGGAAGAGCTTAAGAAATGATGCTGATGTCTGTGCTAATCTCACATCTACATAGCAGATTTGGATATCCTGATGTTTTTCTTCCAGTTGGAATCCCAGCTCTTTTACATATTCCTGTATTCCCCAGTGTTGGTCCGCAGTTAGGAGTAAGTGCCTGTGAGTATTTAACTTTACCAGAAACTTCTCAAAAAGCCAATCCCGTTCAAAGGTGTACAACTCAGCCATCTTTTCGAATGAAATAAAAGGGTCAGTCATTATTTTCAATTTTTGGGCGTAACAACTATGTGACATTCTATTAATATTGTGACTTTCCAAATATCTGCGGTCAAAAATATATTTCTCTGTATCCTATTATTTATGAGTATGTTACAAGATGTTTTGCTAAAAGAATAGAGAAGAAAAAATGTCACATAATCACGAAATGTCACAAGCTTGTTACCTTCTGTTTTTGCGAAACGAGACACCCAATAATATCAAATCAGAATGCAGCAGAATCTGGACATCCACCGCTTCTACTATGCTTAAAACATAAGTTCAATACAAAGAAGTGGTTGTCATGCAACCTGAGAACTCTTACCTTGTCTTTTACATTTGAAAGCGTAATACTTTGACGACAAAATACGAGGACATACACAGGGATGTGATCGAATCGTGCAAGAAAGGTGATGTTCGGGCGCAGTATCAGTTATACAGCCTTTATAGCAAGGCCATGTATAACATCTGTTACCGGATGACCAATCGGCAGGAGGAGGCGGAGGATATGCTCCAGGAGTCGTTTTCTTATGCTTTCAGTAAACTGGGTTCTTTCAGGTATAAGTCGTCCTTCGGGGCATGGTTGAAGCGGATTGTTGTGAATACCTGTATCAACCACCTTAAAAAAAGAAAGGTGGATCTGGTTTACACGGAACAACAGAACGATCCCTTACCTGATGACGATAAGGTGGATTACGAAGAGATCAAATTCAAGGTGGACCATGTGATGAAGGCCATTGAAAAATTGCCTGAAGGCTACAGGATCGTTTTCTCTCTCTACCTGCTCGAAGGGTATGATCACAAGGAGATCGCCGAAATACTCGGCGTGACCGAATCGACCTCGAAAAGCCAGTTTTTAAGAGCCAAGCAAAAAATTAAACTTATGTTGAGCGATGAGTGACAGACTAGAAGAATTTGTGAAGCAACACCATGAGCAGTTTGATCTGCATGAGCCCGATCCTTCCATCTGGCTGAAGATCAACCCTTCCAACCAGGTGGTAGCTCAAGAGCGCAGGCCCATGCGATGGTTAAGAATTGCCGCCGCAGTGGCCATGATTTTTGCAGGCTCCACGGCAGGCATCTACTTCCTTACGGGCGGCTTTGCTGATGCGGATCGCTACAGCTCTGAGCTCTACCAGGAGGTTCTGGAGACCGAGCAGTACTACAGCCAGATCGTATCTGACCGTTACAATGAGTTACAGCCCTTCCTGGTTTCTAATCCGGCGGCAAATGAGATGTTGTCGGCCGATATGGAAGAACTGGACGAGGTCTACAAGGAGCTGAAGGAAGATCTGAAAGATAATGCTTCCAACCCGGAGGTGATCGAGGCCATGATCCTCAACTACCGGGTAAAACTGGATATACTGGAGGACTTACTTATTCAACTAAAAGAAAAGGAGAATCAAGATTATGAGAAAGATGAATCATATTCTCTTTAAGCCTAAGAGACTGTTGATCCTGCTGGCACTGAGCCTCGGCATCCTTGCTTCGGCCCAGGACCATACGGTTACGCGCAGTGTGACCAGGAGCTTTCCTGTCTCACTGGAGACAAGCCTGGAGATTCACAACAAATACGGGAAAATCCAGTTGACCACCTGGGACAAAGATTCCGTGGCCTTTGAGGTGGATATTAAACTCACCGAATCGAGCAGTTCCAAGCTGAAGAAGTTAAAGGAGGGGACTCAGATTGCTTTCACAGGAGCCAAAAGTTATATCATTGCCAAAACAGTGATCCGGAGTGAAAGCGGCCGTATCGCTTCCGAGCTAAAGTCAATCAGTAATACCATAAGCGGAAGCAACAAGCGGATCGAGATCAATTACATAGTCTATCTCCCGGCACATATGGATGTTGTCCTTAACAACAAGTTTGGGGATATTTATATGGACGATCTGGACGGACAGGTGGATATTACGCTTTCCAACGGGGTGCTGAAAGCCAACAGGCTCACGGGAAATGCTTCCATCTCACTCAGCTTTGGCAACGGGATGATCAAGTCGTTGGGGTCGGCCAACCTGAAGCTCTCCTACTCAGACATGGTTCTGAACGAAGTGAGTCAACTCGATCTGAGCAGCAAATCCTCCAAACTGCATGTGGACAGTGTCAATGTATTGAAGATTGACTCGCGGAGAGACAAGCTCTACTTCACCCACGCAGAATATATCTATGGCTCCAGCAACTTCACCCAGGTATGGGTATACGACCTGATGCGTGAAAGCGATCTCTATATGAAGTATGGAGAGCTGACCATCGAACACATATTGCCAGACTTCAGCAAGATATATGTGGAATCGGACTATACCGATATGACGCTCTATTTTGACAGGGCAGCCAGCCTGGAATTCGATATCCTTCATCATAAGAAAGCCATGCTCAGACTTCCCGGTTCGGAGGTCTTGTCGGAAGAGACTCCATCAGGAAAGGACCACTTTAAGACGGTGGGAACCATGGGATCAGGATCGCCTGCGGGACAGGTAAACATCGATGCCCTTCAAAAATGCTTTATCAACATCTCTTATAAGTAGTGCTCTATGAGAAAATTTTACACCATCATAATTCTCCTTTGTCTGTCAAGCGCCGCCTTTTCACAGTTCTATAACAAAGAGGTGGGAATCCGGTTTGGCTATTCATCGGGGATCACCTTCAGGGTTAACCTGGAAGAGATGCTCTCCTACGAGGCGCAACTGAACTACCGTGATAAGGGAGCAATGTTCACCATGTACCGTCAGCAACACAAGGAAATAGGCATGGATCGCCTGGGAAACTGGGAATTCCTCTACGGATTCGGTCTACACGCCGGATTCTACAATACAGACACTTATAAGATATTAAACCGCGAGATCTACTATGGAAGGGAGATTTTTACCCCGGTAATCGGTATGGATGGTTACCTGGGCATCGATTACAAGCTTGTGGACTTTCCCATGAGTTTCGGGATCAGTTTCCAGCCCTATATGGAGCTCTCAATGAAACAGGTTTTTGGTATCAATCTGTGGGATTTTGGATTCCACACCAGATACATGTTCTAATGAAAGCATAAGAGAATCACAATAGACAACCGAGATACAAACCAAAAAAAATAAAGATGGAAAAAATTGTTACTATGATAGTTTTGCTGGCACTGGCGCTACCGGCAGTGGTGGCTCAGGAGCCCGAGGAGGAAAGTTTTTCGGAAAAACAAAAGAATAATCCGGACAATGTACAGACCCTTTTTGATCCCCATTCGGGAAGTGGTGGCTATGGTGCTTTTACCATTGGATATACCAGTATTAACAGCAAGGATGCCATTCTGATGGGTGGACGAGGTGCATGGGTAATAGGTCACGGCTTCGGACTGGGACTGGGTGGATATGGTTTTATTAATGATGCCACTTACAATTCTGTGGAAGATCTTAATTACTCCCTTGCAGGGGGCTACGGTGGACTCATCATGGAACCGATTATCTATGGATGGTTCCCGGTTCACCTGAGCTTCCCCATACTGATTGGGGCAGGTGGCGTGGCCAATACGGCATATACTTCCAACTATTACGACCCTTATGAGTACTATGATGGGTGGATGGTAGAATCTTCAGCTTTCTTCGCGGCTGAATTTGGTGTAGAGCTTGAGTTCAACCTGGTCAGGTTCTTCAGACTCGCCATCTTTGGCTCCTATCGTTACACCTCCGATATCATCATGACCGACATACCCGTCGATGCTTTAAGGGGCTGGAGTGCAGGGATGACGTTTAAATTTGGCAGCTTTTAGCAAAGCTCCCAAAGCTTAGTTATAGAGAAAATTCAGTGGTCGACTGAATATTTGAGGGCCAGAATCCCGGTATTGCATCTCTTGGGATCTGGTCCTTTTTTTAAAAACTAAATCCAAAAGTAAAACTTAAACTTGGCATTGGAGTTTTATCAGAATCATCGCCTACATTACCAAAGTACTGTCCAGGATGATCTTGATTCTCGAATTTCATATTGTCAGAATTGTACTCAAATCCAAGCATCAAAAAACGATAACGAACATTTATACCTGTGGCAACACCAAATCCTGGTTTGGCAAGATAATACTCTTCGTCCACCTCACTAATAATTGCTATTCCTGCTACCCATGGAATCTTAGCTTTGACAAATACATCAAATACCAGGTGCTCAGCAGGACTGTAGGATAGAGATGGACCTATTTTAGAAGATATTTTAAGCAGTCCTATATCAAAATCCTCAAGCGAATAGCTCAATTGATGATAAGAAAATTCGGCATAGTCAACATTAATACCTAAGCGTAACCCATCTGAGAGAGCTGCCTTGTTAATGATGAAGATGTGACCTAATTCAAAAACGCCGCCCACTCGACTAAAACTATCCCAGAAATCATTATCATCAACACCAAGATAGGATGTTGTCGGCTGTGAATATCCAAAGCGGAAATAGAACTGGTTCTCTAAATCACCACTATTCAGGGACTGGTTCTCTACATCGCCGCTGCTCTGGGCAAGGGTCAAAATAGAAATACTTAATACCAGGATTGTTAAGCTTGTCTTTTTCATATGTGCAGTTTTAACTTTCAGGATAAGTAGCTTATATCTACAATTTATGATATTTATTGATTACCAGCAAAATACACTCACACTTTTCTTTTAGCTGATATCCATGAACATCTTATATGAATAGCTGAAAGGGATGAACTTGTATCTAAAGTTTCCCTTTGTGAAACTATTATTGTATCTTTATCATTGCATAGATGAAAGTTGTTCTAATAACAAGTCGTTCTTTGAATATTTATGCGAAAAAAAATAGCCAAAGTCGAATTGCACTGAAAAATTGGATGAACAAGGTCCAACATGCTAATTGGAATACACCTCATTCGATCAAAGAGTCTTTCAGTAATGCAGACTTTCTGGGGAAAGGTACAGAGAGAGTTGTATTTAATATTGGAGGTAATCAATACAGGATGATCTGCCGCTATCATTTTGGTAAATTCAGGGTATTCTTGTATGTAAAATGGATTGGCTCCCATGATGCCTATTCTCGAATTTGTCGATCTGGAAAACAATATGATGTTACGATTATCCATAGCAAATAAGCACTGTCAAATGTCTGCCTTAAAATATACTTTGATAAAAGATGACGAGCAATATTTCAAATATTGCAATATTCATGAACATCTTGTTATCGAGGATGAGGAGAAATATGCTGACGAGATAGAATTGCTGGAACTACTTATAGATAAATGGGACCAGGACCACAATACAATGGAAGATCTGGATCCGGTTGAGTTACTTAAGTCCCTAATGGAGGATCATAAGTTGAAATCGAAAGATCTGGCTGAAATTCTTGGTTTGTCTAAAGGGACGGTATCAAAAATATTGCACTATCAAAAAGGATTCTCAAAAGCAACTATTATAAAACTATCAAAGCACTTTAAACTTTATCAGGAAGCGTTCAATAGGCCCTATCCCCTGGTAGGCCAGGTTCCCAAAGAACTCCGGTCTGCCTCTTAACCTTGAACAATAACTGGTAATACGAAAAACTCCCGGGTTTGCCCTATTTCCCAAGCGAGAAAAGGAACTCCAGACCACCATCTTTATAATTCCTGGCAGAAATCTCGCCCTTGTGAAGCTGGATGGCATTTTTTACAATGGCCAGGCCCAGTCCGGTCCCACCGGTCTTCCTGGAGCGGCCGTCATCGATCCTGTAGAAACGTTCAAAAATGCGGGTAAGGTGTTTGTCGTCGATCTCGTTTCCGGTATTGGCAAAGGAGAAATAGTAGTTCTTTTTGTCCTTCAGATAGTTGGATAGGTATATCTCCGCACCATCGCCCCCGTATTTAATCACATTGTCGAAGAGGTTGTAGAATATGGAAAACAGGAGCGATTTATTCCCCTTGATTTTCAATTTCCCCGGAATATCCACATGCACTTTGATATGGTGTTCATCCAACTTCAGCTTCAGCTGCTCCTCTACCTCTGCCACCACGTCCTTTACGAGTACTTGTTTGAGTTCATATTTATCGCCGGCCTCCTCTATCCTGTTCAGTGTGGAGATGTCTTCAATCAGGTCGGAAAGACGTCGCGCCTGCGCATGGGCCTTATCTATAAAGTATTTTTGCTTTTCAGGCGAAATGCTGTTGTGCTGAAGGGTCTCCATGTAGCCCATCACCGTAGCCACCGGTGTTTTCAATTCATGGGCAATGTTGGAGGTCATCTGTTGCTTCATAAGCCTTCGCTTCTCAAGCTTGGTAGCATCAATAATCACAATCTCGAAACTCTTATCCTGGAAAAAGACACACTTCACATTGAAATACCTGGTTCCCTTTTGAAGGTCCATTTCCATCTGGGGATGCGCATCATCGGTACTATGCACTGCGGATTCCTTCAATTGGCGGTCAATAAACTGAACAATAGGCTTTAGTTCCGGAACCTCAAAGATCTTTTCTGCCGATATGGTGGACATCTCCGAGAGCAGGTTCAGGTTCTGAATGAAATGGTTGTTCGTAAGGACTTTCTCCTTCATGGGCGAGAAAAAAGCGATCCCCTCATTCAGAGCACTCAGGTGACTGTAAAGCTTGTTCTTTTCGATCACCAGATTCTTCTGGGCATCGTTGAGCTCCTTATACAGAGAGGTAAACTCATTGCTGATGCTTCCCAGTTCATCCTTGGGAAATTCCATGGTTTCATCCAGCTCCTCTCCGCTCCGAAGCCTGATGATAAAGTATTTCAGCTTGGTAATGATCTCATAAAATTTCCTTGTGATATAGTGCAGGATAACTGAGGTAACCAGGAACAACAGAATCAGGTATATGATAAACAGTTTTTCCACATGCAGGAAATCCTTCACCCTCAGATCGTAAAGCGTGGCCGTTCTGACAAAGTAGTCCGTGTAGAACCTGGCATAATAGTAATAGCTACTTCCGGTGGTGGCCGACTCCCTGATATTTGCACCGGATTCCGATGACACCGATTGGCGGACCTCAGGTCGTTCCAGGTGGTTTTCCATGGTTTCAACTGCAGACACCTCACTATCATAAAGCACAATGCCTTTGGGGTTTATGACGGTAAGTCTTATGTTTTCAGCAGGTAGGATCTCCATCAGAGAGTCCATCATGATGTAAGATCCCGAATCCACGATGGAGTTGCTGGTCATATAGTTATGAGCGATTTCGGTAATATTATCCAGGGTGTTTTCCAGCTGGCCGATCCTGAATTTTTTTTCGCGATCGTATTGAAAAATCATTACCAGCAGCGTGAATACCGTAAAGATTGCTGCAAATGAAATAAATAACTTTAGTCTGAAGCTCATTGTATTATTTTTTTTCAAAGGTATAGCCATAGCCCTGCTTGTTCCTGATGTATTTGCCGTAACTCCCAAGTTTTTTCCGCAGGTGTGCCACATGCACATCAACGGTTCGTTTGCTGACGATGGTATTGTCATCCCACACCCTGTCCAGAATCTCCTCCCTCGAATGGAAATAACCTTCCGATTTGAGCAGCATGGCCAATATTTCGAACTCCTTCCTGGTCAGCTCAAGCTCTTTTTTGCCGATTTTTACTTTCCGCTTCTTCAGGTTCAGCACAAGTTTATCCACCGCTAGTGTTGACAGCTCGCTACGCTCTTCCAGTGCACTTCTTTTCAGAACAGCTTTAACCCGCACAATCACCTCTTTGATGGAGAAGGGCTTGGTAATGTAGTCGTCGGCACCCAGGCTGAAACCGGTAAGCAGTTCATCCTCCGCTGTTTTTGCGGTAATAAAGATGATGGGCACGGACAATTTTTGCTCCTTACGAAGCAGCTTGGCCAGCTTAAATCCCGACATCTCTCCCATCATCACATCCAGCAGTATAAGGTGAAATGATGCCATATCTTTCGTTAATGCCTCCTCTGCCGAATAAGCCACCTCTGTTTCGAAGCCCTCCCCTTCCAGGTTGAACTGCAGGATTTCACACAGGTCCTCTTCGTCATCGACTATCAATATTTTATAATCTGTCATTTCCATAGGAGGCGGTTTAGGACTTTTCATCTGAATAATCCTACAATTTATTCATTTTTTGATCCATGCCTGATGTTTGAACCTGAAATGGCATAGATGGACGATTCTGCAATGTTGGTGGCATGATCGCCAATGCGTTCAATGGAAGAGAACATGGATCTCATATCAAGCAGTTTATTTAAAACGGCCTGACTCTTCTTGGGTAGTCCGGCTGCCTTAACGGTCCTCTTCAGCACCTTTTTATTGAATTCATCAAAAGCGCGCTCCTTATGGATGGTCCGGGTAGCCAGCTCCTGGTCGCTGTTCATAAAGGAGAGGAGTGCCCTGGATACCATAGCAGAGGTGGTCTTCAGCATTTGAAGGAGTGCGGATCTGGACTCTTTCAGAAGCTCAGCATCCTTAAATTCTGTATAGGTTGAGGTAATGACCATCACCAGGTCTGCCACCCGCTCCAGGTTAATGGTCATATGGTAGATGGCAAACAGACGCCTCAGGTCACCAGCCACCGGCTGATAGAGCACAATGGTCCGGATGATAGTATCGTCCAGCTGCGTTTCGTAGCGGTCAACCTTCTCTTCATTCTTGCCCAGATCTTTGAAGATTTCCTCTGAACGCTCCTTTTGCTCTGTCCTGAAGAGCTCGTCCAGTAGTTGCATCTGTTCCAGGACCAGGTTGGACATAAGCTCAAAGTCCTTCTCAATTTTCTGAATGGCCAGATCTCTATTCATCGTTATTCTCTTTTTTATCTATAGTTAACTGAACTTTCCTGTAAGGTATTCCTCTGTTCTCGTGTCGATCGGCTTAATGAACATATCCTTGGTTTTCCCATATTCAATCAGTTCTCCCAGATACATGAACATGGAAAAATCTGAAATTCGGGCGGCCTGGGCCATGTTGTGGGTCACCATCACAATGGTATAGTCTTTTTTCAGCTGCATCAGCAGTTCCTCCACCTTTTTGGTGGCCACCGGATCAAGGGCTGAAGTGGGTTCATCCAGGAGGATCACATCGGGCTTGAAAGCCAGGGCCCGGGCAATACACAAACGCTGTTGCTGTCCGCCCGAAAGAAAGGTTCCTTTCTTAATCAAAGAGTCCTTTACCTCGTCCCAGAGGGCCACATCGCGTAACGATTTCTCAACGATATCATTCTTATCACTCTTCTGAAGGCGGATTCCGTTTAGTTTGTAGCCGGCAATCACATTATCGTGGATGCTCATGGTGGGGAAGGGATTGGGGCGTTGGAACACCATCCCGATCTTACGCCTTAACATCATGGTAGACATATCCGCTGTATCTTCGCCGTTCAGAAAAATATCTCCCACCGTCTCTACATTGGGGTAGAGATCATGCATCCTGTTGATGGCCCGCAGCAAGGTACTCTTCCCACAACCTGAGGGCCCCATGATGGCCGTAACCCTGTTCTTTTTAATTCCAGCACTGACCGCGGTCACCGCAGATTTGTCCTTGTTATAGGACACTGACAGATCACGGATCTCCAGGACGGGGTCGGATATTTGTTTTATTAATTCACTCATAATTAACTTCTTCTGGCAATAATTTGTCGGGATAACAGGTTCAGCAGGAGCACCATCATCATTAGTAGCAGTGAGGATGACCATATGAGATCGACCATGTTGGGATCGTTGTAGAATTCCCAGATCAGCAGCGGAATGGCGCTGGTAGGTTTATCTATTTGAAAATTCACCTGCATGCTCCCCAGGGCTGTCAACATCAGGGGTGCCGTTTCACCAATAATTCTGGAGATGGCCAGCAGGATACCTGTGAGCAGACCACTGAAACCCGAAGGGATCAATACCCTCAGAATAATTTTATGGTAGGGAACTCCAAGAGCGAATCCTGCCTCTATTATGGTTTCGGGGATCATCTTCAGAGTCTCCTCGGTGGAACGAATGATCAGCGGCATCATCATGATGGCCAGGGCTGTGCTTCCGGCCAGGGCTGAAAATCCATTGGTAATGTTCTTTACCACCCAGAAATAGGCGATCAGTCCAAGGACAATGGAAGGAACCCCCTGCAGGATGTCCACAACGTCCCTGACCACTCCTGCATATCTTTTAGATTGCTGATCATAGAGGAATATCCCGATAAGCAGTCCCACGGGGATAGCAATAAGTGAGGCAATAAACACCATATAAAGCGTTCCGGCGATCCCATTCAGGATTCCTCCGGGAATAACTTCACCGGCACCCACAGCTACCATGGCTTCATACGTATCCGGGGCCTTTTTGGTGAAAAAATCTATGTTGATTTGCCTGTAGCCCTTGGCCACAAGTTTATAAACAATCAACAAAATGGGAGAGATGGTCAGCATGGAAAAAAAGATAACACTTCCCGCAAAAAGCCGGTTCTTCACAACCCGCCTCTTAAGTGCCCCTTCTCCGCTTATCTGCTTTGCAAACGCCATCCTGCTTAGCTGTTAAACTTTTTAATAATCAACTTACCGATGCCATTGATGATCCCGGTAATAACAAAGAGCAAGAGGCCAATGGTAATCAAAGCGCTCAGCTTCAATCCTTCGGCCTCACCAAACTGGTTGGCAATCACACTGGCCATTGTATTCCCGGCCCCGAAGATGCTGTCAGGAATGATATTTGCATTTCCGATCAACATGGTCACCGCCATGGTCTCTCCCAGTGCCCTTCCAAAGGCCAGAACGAAACTTGTAAAGATGCCTGAGCGGGCATTGGGAATAAGCACATTGAGGATTACCTCCCGCCTGGTGGCACCCAGGGAGTAAGCTGCCTCCTTAAGATCGCTTGAAACCATCTTGATAATCTCTGTGGATATGGAGGTGGCATAGGGAATGATCATGATGGCCAGCACCACACCGGCTGTAAAGATTCCAAAGCCCTGTGCATTTAGTCCCAGATCCACAATCAGTGGTCTCAGTACATAAAATCCCCATAAGCCATATACAATGGAGGGGATTCCGGCCAGCATGTCCACCAGGGTGCCCACGATCCTTGCGATTCGGGTTCCGCTGTAATACTCCCCTATAAAAAGAGAGGTGGAGAAGGCCAGCGGAAAGCAGATGATAATGGCAATAAATGAGGTCATCAGGGTGCCGGCAATAAAAGCCATGGCTCCGTACTCCTCGCTCCCTTCCGTTGGGTTCCACTGGGAAGAAATGATAAAGCGCAGACCGATCTCCTTAAATACAGGAATGGAGCCGTTCATTAAGGACAGCACCATTCCTGCAGTAACAAGTATGATCAGTAAGGAAGAAAGAAACAGTACAATTTTTACAACTCTCTCGCTGCTTATCATTATTTTGAAAGGGCCTGACCCTTATATACGACCGATCCAAGGATAGCCCTGGCCTGTGCCACAGTGGGTTCAGGAAGCGGAGCGTAGTGCACTTGCTGAGCCAGTGCCTGGGCATCTTTGTCAATAAGCCACGACAGGAACCTGACAGTTTCTTCAGCCTGCTTCTGAGTCCTGTTGTTGTAATTCTGCTCTTTGTAAAGGATGATCCATGTGAATCCGCTGATGGGGTATGCTGCCGGATCGCTTGAACCGGTAAGCATCACCTTGGTATCTGTGGGGATTTCGCCCTGTGCAGCAGCACTTATCGATTCCAGGGTGGGAAGGATGTAGTTCCCTGCACTGTTTTCCACCTCTGCAAAAGGGATTTTCTGCGCGAAGGCAAATTCTGACCCGATGTAACCCACAGCTCCTTCGGTCATCTTGATGGTTCCGGCTACTCCCGGGTTGCCTTTGGCTCCAATACCCACAGGCCATTTGAGAGATTTTCCTCGTCCCACCTGGTCGGCCCAGCTGGTACTGATCTTACTCATGAAATCGCTGAAGATATAGGTGGTGCCACTTCCGTCTGAACGCTGAACTACAGTTACTGACAGGTCGGGAAGGGTGATTCCGGGGTTGGTGGCTGCGATCATTTCATCGTTCCAGGAAGTAATGTTTCCCATAAAGATATCCTGAAGGTTCTCATTGGAGAGTTTCAGTCCCTCCACTCCAGGGAGATTGTAAGCAATCACTACGGCACCGATGCAGGTGGGAATATGGACAATTTCTGCAGGCATTTCAGATTCCTTCTCCTGATTCAGAAAAGCATCTGTGGCCCCAAAATCAACCACCTTGTCTTTCAGGCTGCGGATTCCTCCACCGGAACCCACACCACCGTAAGTGATAGACTGACCCGTCGTAGAGCTGTAGTTTTTAATGGCCACATTGTAGAAGGGAAGCGGGAAAGTTGCTCCTGCTGCAGTAAGATCTACGCTATCTGAAGAACTATTTCCACAGGATGCAAAAAACAGGGCGATTGCTAAAATAAGTGTGTAAGTTTTCATTTTTTTAGAATTTTATTTCAAGACTTAGATAAATTGAGTTTAACATGGGACTCCCATTGGCCGGGATCCATGCCTGGTAATTGGGAGTGACCATTAAGCCCTTCACAGGATGAAATTCCAGGCCTGCAATGAACAGCTGACCATCTTTCCCGTAGTTCCAGGGATCGGTATCTGAGCCGATAACAGGAGAGGATAGATTGTCGTAACGGCCAAAAGCACGGAATTTTCTCGCTGCATAGGAGCCGTAAAATGAGAGACCGGTAAGGTTCTCATCCTGAACCATTTTATGGTTCCACTGGTAGTTGTATTCTGCACCCACGTCCACCTTTTTAGTACTGTAGCCCAGGTAGAAGGCCAGCGTTTGCTGCACAGCATCCTGCCCCATGTAATCATAAGAGCTGCGAAAGATCAGGCCGCTAATGGGTTTCAGGGTTGCGCCCAGGCTATACTTAAGAGTGGTATCTGATTGAATGGATTTGTATCCGTCCCCGTTGGCGATTGTTAAGTCAAGATCCAGCATTTCATGGATATGGTAGCCCACAAAAGCTCCCAGGTCAGCACTTGGACCAAATTTATGTTCGTCCATAAAGGACTTATACAGGTAGCGTCCACCCCACTGACTTTCCTGTATCTTAAACTGATGAAGACCGATCATACCGATCTTAGCCACCAGTTTTCCATCGTCATACTGTACAAAAGCGTTCTTCAGGTAAGCGGTCATCTGAAGGTCCCCGAAATGAGGATCACCCACATCCAGCACCAGTTTTCCGGAGAACTTCTCATTAAGCTCATACTGGTAGCCAAGGTAGGCCCGCTGAATCTCAAAAACCCTGCTGGCCTCTCCATCTGAAAAGGTACTGTGATAGTTGGTAAAGATCTTAATGATCCCCTGGCCATTTGCTTTGAACTTGTTTTCTGTGTCCTGTGAAAAAGCATTCCAGGACAAAAGAAGCATGGCAATGAAAAGTAATGTGGTTCTTGTACGCATCTCCTTTTCTTTTAAAAGTTTGATACAAAGAAACCACACGATCGTTACATGACGATTAAGGAGTTATTAAGATATGGTTAATATTTACTTCCCCTTCAGCCAGGAGAGGTAAGAAGCAACATCCAGATCGGTGCCTTTGGGCTCGCCCACCACATTCCCATCGGCATCCATGATCACATAGAGCGGAATGGTATTGGTGCGGAAGTTGGCTATTTCGAAGTCGATGTTTTGCTGACCAATGGTCTTTTTTACCTTGCCATCCACTTCCGAAGTATACCACTCAGCTTCGGGGAGCTTGGTACGATCGTCCGTATAAAGCGCAACTATTACATAGTCCTCACGCAGGGCCCGGAGCACTTCCGGATCGGACCAGACGGCCGCCTCCATCTTCTTGCAATTGGAACAGAAGTGTCCCTTGAAATCGATTAGCACCGGTTTCCCGGATGCCCTGGCACAGGCCAGTCCCTCCTCCAGGCTATAAAAACCTTTCAGCCCAAAGGGCATATGGAACATATCGGCATATTTAACCGGAGTACACTCCTCATGTGCATCGGCCGCAAGCATCGGTGTACCACTATACACCGCCCTCTGGGTCAGGTCCAGTCCATTGGGTGACTTGGGAGGCAGCAAGGGTGAAATGGTCTTAAGCTCATAACCAAAGAGCCCAAGGAAGAGGTAGATCACGAAGGAAAAGGAGGCCACACTCAACAGCAGACGCGGCACCGAGATGTGCGGCAGGTCGCTGTCGTGAGCAAATTTTATCTTGCCCAGGAAATACGCGCCAAGCATGGAGAAGAGCACGATCCATACTGCCAGGTACAGTTCACGGGTTAATATTTTATTAGTGGGATCCAGGGCCAGCAGGAATTTCATACTGAAGGCCAGTACAATAAAACCAAGTACCACCTTGACCGCATTCAGCCATCCGCCTGACTTGGGCAGTCCCTTCAGCCAGGAGGGGAATATGGCAAATAGGGTAAAGGGAATGGCAAAGGCCAGTCCAAATCCAAACATGCCGAGGATCGGCTTCAGGGCCAGTCCCCCGGCAGCCTCAACCAACAGGGCTCCAACGATGGGACCTGTACAGGAAAAGGAGACCAGAACGGTGGTAAGTGCCAGAAAGAAGACTCCTCCTAATCCACCCTTATCCACCTGGGTATCGGCCTTATTTGACCAGCTGGATGGTAACACCAGCTCGAACATGCCAAAAAAGGAGAAGGCAAACACCATAAAGAGTGCAAAGAAGATCAGGTTGGGAATCCAATGAGTACTCAGTGCATTGGCCGCATTGGGTCCCACATTGGAGACGCTTACAATAACGCCCAGCAGGGTATAGATGGCCATGATGGAAATTCCAAAGATCAGTCCCCGGAAAATTCCCCTGGCTTTGCTATCGCTGCCCTGCATAAAGAAGCTCACGGTCATGGGAATCATGGGAAAGACACAGGGAGTCAACAGCGCCAGTAATCCGAGTCCGAATGCCAGCCAGAAGAAGCGCCAGAGCGACTTCTCATCTTCAAGAGCTGGAACACCAGCTACGGCGGTATCAGATGCATCGGTTGTGCTTTCAATAGCCACCGTCTCTTCCGTTTCTGTGCCGGCATCAACATGTACAATTTCATCTGAGGCTGCGGCAGCTCCCTCAAGTTTTACCTCAAAGGCAAATGACACACTCTTGGGTGGGAGACAGACTTCATCGTCGCATACCTGGAATTCAATCTCGCCGCTTACGGTCTGCGTACCGGCATCTTTGAATTTTACCTTCTGCCTGAATTCGGCTTTTCCCGCCAGGGTTCCCACATCCATCTGGAAACCCGCATCAAATTTAACCTTGGGTTTGGGGGACTCTACAATCTCGTCCACCAGGGTATAGTTATCTGACTCATCATACCACGGCTTGGTAGCAATGGGGCCGCCTTCAGGAAGATGGGCTGAATAAAGGTGCCAGGGATAATCGATTTCGGCTGAAAATACCAGTTCGGCTTCCTGACCAATAACATTGTCTACGGAAAAGGTCCACTTTACTGGATCTTCCACCTGAGCAAAAATGGATGTGGCCATCAATATGGCCACACCCATCAGTATGATTCTATTCTTCATGAATTCTGTACGTCTGATCTAACATTTTAAACAATTCGTAACCAGAAAAGTTTAAAGCTTAATGCTTCTTTCTGCGAAGCTCTTCGCCCTGTTCGTTATACACCCTGAATTCCAGGAAGTGCAGCGATTCAACTGCGTTGATCTTGATCTTGCAACCCAGCTCTTTGCGCCACTTGCGTTCTTCCGAGTTAAATCCCTTGGTCAGGTAGGTGGCCACAAAGGGATGCAGGGCCACTTCAAGTTTCGCAGGTTGGTGCTCAGCAATCAACATGGAAAGCTCATTTTTTACCTCTTCTGGAAAGAGAAGGGGCGGTTGTGCCTTCCCGCTTCCTGCGCAGGTGGGACAATTCTCAGCAGTCTCAATATGCATCTCCGGACGAACCCGCTGGCGGGTGATCTGCATCAGTCCAAATTTACTCAGGGGAAGAATGTTGTGTTTGGTCTTGTCCACCGACATGGCCTCCTTCATCCTTTCAAACAGCTTTTGCTTGTTCTCATGCTTGTGCATATCGATAAAATCGATCACAATGATGCCACCCATATCTCTCAACCTGAGCTGACGAGCCACTTCATCAGCTGCTGAGAGGTTCACCTCAACTGCATTGGTCTCCTGGTCGCTGGACGAACGGGAACGGTTCCCGCTGTTCACATCAATTACATGAAGTGCTTCGGTATGCTCAATAATCAGGTAGGCTCCCTGTTTAAATGAGACAGTCTTGCCAAAAGCAGCTTTGATCTGTTTCAGCACACCCAGCTTGTCGAAGATCGGTTCCTTGCCCGTATAAAGCTTAACGATCTTTTCCTTCTCGGGAGCCACCTCCCGGATGTAGTCTTTCATTTCGCCGAACACCTTCTCATCGCTGATATGGATGCCGTCGAAGTTTCCGTTAAGGTGATCGCGAACCACGGCCGATTCACGGCTCAGTTCACTGATTACCAGTCGGGGCAGCCCCTTGGTGGTCAAATGGTCGAAGGATTGTTCCCATTTCTTTACCAGGGTGCGTAATTCATTGTCCAGTTCGGCCACTTTTTTGCCTTCGGCCACTGTACGTACGATAATACCGAAGTTCTGGGGCCTGATGGCCGTCAACAGATTCTTCAGTCGGTCCTTTTCCTCCTGGGAGGAAATCTTGGAAGAGATTGAAATCTTATCGGAGAAGGGCATCAATACGATGTTCCTTCCTGCAATGGAAATTTCGGAAGTCAGCCGCGGGCCCTTTGTTGAAATGGGCTCTTTGGCGATTTGTACAAGGATGAATTGCCCCTGCTTGAGAATCTCGTTGATCTTCCCGTGCTTATTAATATCAGGAAGACGTTTGAACTTACTGATGGGCATTGGTCTTCCCTTTCTGGCAAGGACATGTCCCAGGTATTTGTTCAGAGAACTGAATTGTGGGCCTAAATCAAGGTAGTGAAGGAACGCATCCTTCTCATAACCCACATCAATAAAGGCAGCATTGAGACCGGGCATATTCTTTTTTACCCTGGCCAGGTAGATATCACCTACCGAAAATTGCTGCTTAAGCGATGATTCATTTAATTCAACGAGCTTACCATCTTCAAGTAGAGCAATCGAAACCCTCTCATTACTGGAGTTGATTACAAGTTCACTGCTCACAATGTTTGAATTTATGAAGATTAAGCTGATTATTAAACAGAAATAAACCTAAAGCCCACTTCAGGTGCTTTAGGTTTAGTTCATTAAAGAGGTTGAGAAAACTATTTCCTCTTCTTGTGTCTGTTCTTCCTCAAACGCTTCTTGCGTTTGTGGGTAGCCATCTTATGTCTTTTTCTTTTCTTTCCGCTTGGCATCTTACTAAAATTTTACTTCACGTTGGTCTTCACCTTGCTAACAAAAGTTTTAGCTGGCTTGAAAGCTGGAATAGAATGCTCAGGAATAATGATGGTAGTATTCTTAGAAATGTTACGGGCAGTTTTCTTGGCCCTCTTCTTCACGATGAAACTTCCAAAACCTCTCAGATAGACATTTTTGTTGTTGCTAAGTGAGTCCTTTACTGTCTCCATGAAAGCTTCTACAGTTTTCTGGACAGTTACCTTTTCTATTCCCGTGCTCTTAGAAATCTCGTTTACGATATCCGCTTTAGTCATTTTAAAAAACCTTTAATTATCAATGATTTACAATAGTTCCTTACTAGAGGTGTGCAAATATAAATACTTTTGCGTGAATATGAAATTGATTTTGATTAATTTTTAATTTAGTGCCCTAAATATAAGAACATTATAAATAAGGAGGCGACGAAGATAATGAAATTTGGCGGAACCTTTAGCTCAACGCAGTTAATTATTCATGGGTGGTATGAAAAAAACCTCAGGGACCTCCCCATGAGGCAAACCCACAACCCTTACCGCACCTGGGTGGCCGAGGTGATTCTGCAACAAACACGTATGGATCAGGGGCTTCCTTACCTCCTGAACTTCCTCAATTCTTTTCCTGATGTAAGCTCCCTGGCTTCAGCCAGTGAGGACGAGGTGCTCAGACTGTGGCAGGGACTCGGTTATTACAGTCGTGCACGCAATATGCATGCTTCGGCCAGGTATGTGCTTGAACACCTGGGTGGAGAAATGCCCGATAATTACCAGGGACTGCTTAAGCTGAAAGGGGTGGGGAAATATACTGCGGCAGCCATTGCCTCCTGGTGCTACGGGGAAGCCTGCGCGGCTGTAGATGGAAATGTCTCGAGGGTCATTGCCCGTCTCTTTGGGATCGAGGATGCCATCAATACTCCTTCCGGAGAGAAGCAGGTACTTGCTCTGGCCAATGAGCTGCTCGATCCTTCCGATCCAGGCAGGCACAATCAGGCCATGATCGAATTTGGTGCCCTGCTCTGCGTGCCCCTTTCTCCACGCTGCGGCGACTGCCCCTTGCGGGAGCACTGCGAAGCCTACAATCACGACCTTGTGGACCGGATTCCAGTGAAGATCAAAAATAAAAAACCGATGGATCGATGGTTTTATTATTATATGATTAACTCAGGTGGGGAGACGATCCTGATCCAACGAGGAGAAAAAGATATCTGGGCAGGCCTCTATGAGTTACCCATGATAGAATCTAAAGGCCCCCTCGGGGATGAGGAGATTGTGAAGAAGAATCTGCCCCTGATTCTGCAGGAAAGTAAAAATGCTTATAGCCCAAAACAAACGAGTATCGGCTTACTCTCAGAACCGATTCGGCACCAGTTAAGCCACCAGACCATCCACGCCAGGTTCCTGTTGGTGGAGACCGACCATCTGCCCTCCCCCCTGCCAGAAAAATGGCAGCAGGTACCATTAGATCAACTGGACCATTATGCCATGCCGAGACTTATTCACAGGTACCTTGAATCAGTCAAAATTTAGTATCTTTGAAACTCCAATCAAATATTATATATGTCTGTAAACAAAGTAATCCTTGTTGGAAATGTGGGCAAAGACCCCGAAACGAGGTACCTCGATGAATCAACCGCCATTACGAAATTCCCCATGGCCACCAGTGAGACCTATAAAAACAAGTCTGGGGAGCGTGTCTCCAACACTGAATGGCACAACATAGTGTTGTGGAGGGGACTGGCCCAGGTGGCAGAAAAGTACGTGAAGAAAGGTACACAGATATACATTGAAGGACGGATTAAAACCCGCTCCTACGATGATGCCGACGGGAACAAGAAATACATTACAGAGATCGTAGGCGACCAGATGCAATTGCTGGGAAGACGTCCCGACGATGGAGAGGGCGGACAAGCCCAGCAGAGTCAGCCAGTACAGAAACAGGCACCTGTGCAAAACCAAAATCCCGTACAGAACCAGAGTCCCGCACAGAACCAGAGTCCCGCACAGAACGAGAGTCCCGTTCAGAACCAGAGTCCCGTTCAGAACCCGAGTCCCGCTGAGGGCGAGGCCCCTGCGAAAGATCCTTTTGATGGCGGAGACAACGGACCGGACGATCTCCCGTTCTGATCATTGTTTAACCTTTAACTCCAGGTTTGGAACC
>QMPQ01000045.1 GCA_003648635.1 Bacteroidota bacterium
CCAGTATGTCCACAACACCCTGCAGCTCAACCTGGGCAATGGCCAGTTCAGTGAGATTGGCCGCCTGGCCGGGGTTCACTCCACCGACTGGAGCTGGTCTGCTCTTTTCTGTGATGTGGATAATGATGGCTGGAAGGACCTCTTTATCACCAGCGGGATCTATCGCCGGCCCAACGACCTGGACTATGTCAAATTCCTAACCGGCGGGAACCGCTATTCCCCTACCAAAAACCTTGACAGCATCTCCAACAGGACCCTTTTTGAGCATATGCCCCTGCAAGCCGATATCAACCATCTCTTCAAAAACAACGGCGATTTTACCTTCACGCCCATGGAGACTCAATGGGGACTTGACAAACCCGATTACTCCAATGGCTCCACCTATGCCGACCTGGACAATGATGGTGATATGGAACTTATTGTTAACAACATCAACGGACCGGCAAGCGTCTATCGCAACAATGCCGATCATATTCTCGACCGTCATTTCCTTAGGATAGAACTAAAAGGCAGTGAGCTGAACAGGAACGGCATCGGAGCGCGTGTGAGCATTTATGCCGGTGGGCAGCAGCAGATGGCCCAGCTATCCGGCACCAGGGGCTTTATGTCTTCAACCCTGGATCACCTGCACTTCGGACTGGGCAGTGACACCCTGGTGGATTCACTTACTGTGTGCTGGCCCGGACTGCTGGAACAGAAACTGATCAATGTGAAGGTTGATCAGACAATACAGCTGGATATTTCCAAGGCAAGCACTGCTGTTCTAAACACAGAACCAGGCACCCCGGAGACTATCTTCAGCTCTGTGTCCGTGCCCGGCCTGGAATTCAGGCACCGGGAGAACGACTGGGAGGACATTGACCGGGAGGCTTTGATTCCCGCCAACCTGTCGGCCGAAGGACCTGCCCTTGCTGTGGGCGATGTAAATGGGGACGGACTGGAAGACATCTTTGTGGGTAGTGCCACAGATCAGGTTTCCCAACTCTTTATCCAGCTTCCGGGAGCTAAGTACACTGCACTTGCTGCACCTGTGCTGCTGGCCGATCGCTATACAGAAGATGTGGATGCCGCCTTTTTTGATGCCGATGGTGATGGGGACCAGGACCTCTACCTCGTAAGGGGCGGAAGCGAGGAATTCGCCGGCAGCCCTCTTCTGAACGACCGTCTTTTACTCAATGATGGACAGGGCAATTTTGAACACAGTCCGCCAGGTTCCATCCCTCTGCTTATGCAAAATGGCTCCTGTGTCAGGCCGGCTGATTTTGACGGGGATGGTGACATGGATCTCTTCCTTGGAACCCGCTCTATACCCGGAGCTTATGGAATCTCTCCGGAACAGTTCTTGCTGGAGAATGATGGTTCGGGCCGCTTTACACCCCTTCCCCCGGAAAGGCTCGGCACTTTACATAAAGCCGGGATGGTCACCGATGCCTGCTGGGTCGATCAGGACCAGGATGGCGATCCTGACCTGGTGGTGGTAGGAACCTGGATGAATATTTCCATATTCGAGAATGACCATGGTGCATTCACCGATATTACCAGCGCTTCCGGATTGGGAGAAACAGCCGGATGGTGGAATTGCATCGGGATTGCAGATCTGGATATGGATGGAGATCTGGACCTGGTGGCAGGAAACCATGGACTGAACAGCATGCTGAAGGCCTCTGTCCAGGAGCCAGTGGAGCTCTGGCTAAACGATTTTGATAACAACGGCATCCCGGATCCCATCATAAGCTCCTATCATGATGGAAGCAGTTATCCCATAGCCAGCCTGGATGAGTTGAAGCGGCAGATTATCGGTGTGGACCAGATATATCCCTCCTACGCAAGCTATGGCGGCCAGACAGTAACAGATATTTTTGGAGAGGAGCTTTTGGCCAAATCTCTTAAGAAGCAGGCCACACAATTTGAGAGTGCTATTTTCATCAACAAGGGCGACGGGACCTATGAAACAAAGCCCCTACCCCGGGAAGCCCAGTTCTCACCAATCAGGGATTTCCTGGTGGGTGATTTCGATAAAGATGGGATCCCTGACCTTCTACTGGCCGGAAACAACTATTCCACCAGGCCCTCCCTGGGACGGCAGGATGCTTCCTTTGGCTGGTTAATGCTGGGAAACAACAGCTTTGAATACGAAACTTTATGGCCTGCTGAAAGTGGGTTTTCTTTGGCCGGAGATATGCGAAAAATGCATCTTATTGAAATAGAGGAGGAAGCATTCATTCTAACACTGCCCAACAATGGTACAATACAACTATTTAAACACGGGAAGTAAGATGAACAGTAGTTTTAAGGCTATCTTTAACAGTTCTAAATTGGCGAAAATGCCATGAAATAATTGAAAAAAACTCTATACTTGTTATGAATTGCTGGACCCGGGCGATTTGAACTGACTAAAACTAAACTTTAATATAAACCAACTTGTATTCATTATTAACCTTAAACTACTTCTATTATGCGTAGATCTACATTGTGGAAGAGTAGCGTATTATCGTTACTCCTCCTTGGCTTTGCGTTGAGCGTATCATTTGCTCAGCAAAGGACAGTTACAGGTAATGTAACTTCTGAGGATCAAGGAGCGCTTCCTGGAGTTAACATTGTGGTCCAGGGAACCACACAGGGAGCAGTTACTGATGGACAGGGAAATTATACTATCTCTGTATCCGGTGACGAAGCAACCCTTGTATTCTCTTTTATTGGCTACACTACTCAGGCAGTGCCCGTTGGAGCTCAGACCACAATTAATGTGACTCTGGCACCCGACGTGACCTCTTTGGATGAGATTGTGGTGACGGCTTATGCCACCCAGAAAAAGAAAGACCTGACAGGTGC
Source organism: Bacteroidota bacterium (assembly GCA_003648635.1). Classification (GTDB taxonomy): domain Bacteria; phylum Bacteroidota; class Bacteroidia; order Bacteroidales. Next base: position 2,833 of record QMPQ01000045.1, read on the forward strand.
TGTGGGTATCGTTGATTCTGATCAACTCACACAAATGCCCCAGGGCAACATTACCCAGCAGATGCAGGGTCGCGTGGCCGGTGTGACAGTCACACAGGACTCGAGACCAGGACAAGGTGCGAAGGTAAGGATCCGGGGATTCTCTTCCTTTGGTAACAACAGCCCCCTTTATGTGGTAGACGGTGTGCCCACATTTGATGTGAACACCATCAACCCCGCGGACGTGGAGTCCATGTCCGTACTGAAAGATGCCGGTGCAGCTTCTATCTACGGATCAAGAGCTTCCAACGGTGTCATTGTAATCACCACTAAAAAAGGTCAGTCCTCAGGGATCAAGGTGAACTTCAACATGTATGCTGGTGTTCAGGATCCCGGTAAAGGGCCCGACAACGTACTGAACACAGAAGAATTTGCTGATCTGCAGTGGCTGGTATATGCCAACGATGGAATCACTGAGAACCATCCCGTTTACGGACCCTCCACCGGATCGCCCACCCTACCTTCCTGGGCTGCGGATACCGATTGGTTCAACGAAGTTTTCTCAACAGCTTTGATTCAGAATTACGACCTCTCCTTGTCGGGAGGAAACCAGAATTCAAAGTTTTATGCCGGCATGGGTTATTTTGACCAGGATGGTGTGGTTATTGGAAACTGGGCTAAAAGGTTCAGCGGACGTTTTAACTCAGAATTCAAGATCAAAGACCGCGTAACCATCGGGGAGAACATGAATATTGTCCATCGTTCAGACCGCGGAACTGCGAATAACGATACTGAGGGTGGGGGTGTTATGGCTGTTTATGGCACACAACCTATTATTCCCGTCACCTGGACAGGTCCTGACTTTGTGGGTTTGTCACACACATTTACGGAAGGCGACTGGGGCGGTACAGGTATTGCTCCCAGGCTGGGTAACAGAAACAACTACGTTGCCGGCGCCACCAGGGATGCAGACGATGTCTGGCAGAACCTCCGTGTAATGGGTAATGTATTTGCCGATGTAAAAATCATTGAAGGACTGAATTTCAGGACTAGCTTCGGTGGTGACATGGGTTTTAGCTATTCAACCGATTGGAACGGATCCACCTACGAAGAATCTGAAAACAGGGCCACCTCTACCTACGGCGAGAATGGCAGCTATGGAGGTTCATGGACCTGGACCAATACACTTACCTTTGCCCGCCAGATGGGTGACCACAATGTACTGGCTGTTTTAGGGTACGAAGCCGGTAAATACAGCATGGGACGTGGAGTAAATGCCTCTGGTGCAGGATACTTTTCCGATGCTTTCTCCTACAGGACTGTGAGTAATGGTTCCAATCTCCTGGGAGGCGGCTCATGGTTCGGAACTCCCCGCTCACTGGTTTCACAGTTTGCACGGGCCGATTATAACTTCCGCAATAAGTATTACTTGAGTGGAACGGTTCGTAGGGACGGTTCATCTGTATTCGGACCAGAACACCGTTACGGTGTATTCCCATCTGTTTCTGGTGGTTGGAGGCTCAGTGAAGAGTCATTTATGGCAGGTGCCAGTTTCATCTCCGACCTGAAGATCAGGGGTGGATACGGAACCATGGGTAACCAGCTTCCTGTTTCCACCTCCAACCAGTTTTTCCTTTATGGTGGAAGCCCCAGCACTTCCTTCTACGACCTGAATGGCAGCATGACCGGTTCATTGCCAGGATTCCGTCCCACAAGGATCGGTAACCCCGATGCCAAATGGGAGACCCAAATTACAACCAACATAGGTATTGATGCTGTGCTGTTCGACCGTAAATTAGAACTTGTATTTGACTGGTACACCAAGGATAGTCAGGACCTGCTCTTTACACCGGAACTTCCCGGTACTGCAGGCGCTGCTTCAGCTCCCTCTGTTAACGTGGGTCAAATGCACAACTCCGGTATTGACATCCAATTGATTTATCACCAGACATGGGGAGACTTCAACCTGGAGGCCAATCTGACCTTTACTTCCTACAACAACGAGATTATTTCCATTGCCGAAGGATATGACTATTTCGACTCGGGCGGATCCAGGATCGGGCCATTCAACCGCAACGCGGTAGGTGGCTCTATGGGACAGTTCTGGGGCTATGAGGTACAAGGTATCTTTCAGTCACAGGGTGAGGTGGATGGTGCCGCTGTTCAGGATGGCGCTGAAGCCGGATTCTTCCGCTATACAGATGCTGACGGGAATGATGTAATTGATCCCGACGACAGGATGTTCATTGGAGATCCCAACCCGGACTTCACCTACGGTATCAACCTGGTTCTTGGATACAAAGGCTTTGATGTCACTGCGTTCTTCTACGGATCACAGGGCAACGAGATCACCAACCACAACCTTTGGTGGATCGACTTCTGGCCCTCATTCCAGAATCAGAAGAGTACCGACCTCCTTTACAACAGTTGGACACCTTCCAACACTGGAGCTACAACACCAAAGGCTTCCAACATATCCAATTTCTCTACCAATGCGGTTAACAACAGTTACTATGTGGAAGATGGTTCTTTCTTCAGGCTGAAAAACCTGCAGTTGGGATATACCTTCGACAAGGCAATTCTTGGAAATATATTCTCCTCTGCCAGGGTCTATCTGCAGGGCGTGAACTTGTTTACCATCACCAATTATACCGGACTGGATCCCGAACTGCGAAGTGGCAGCGACACCTATTTTGGGGTCGATAGAGGGGGCCTCCATGCCAATAAGCAGTACCTGGTAGGTGTGAGTCTTGGATTTTAATGTATAAGCGAAAAAATTCAACAGAGATATGAAAAACTTTAGATTTTTATCAGTAATAGCGGTCATTACAGGACTTCTGCTAATGCATTCCTGTAGTGAAGAATTCCTCGAGATCACGCCGAACGGTGCACTGGATGCCCAGGTTCTGGCGACCTATGAAGGAGTAGATGCCCTGCTCATCGGTGCCTACGCCATGATCGACGGGGTATCTAGCAATGGATTTGGCTGGGAATCAGCCTCCTCCGGATGGGTATTTGGTAGCATCCGTGGCATGGAAGCCAATAAAGGAACCGACTCGGGTGACCAGCCAGATATCAACCCTCTTCAAACCTACACCGAAACAGCCACTAACCCTTACCTGAATATCAAGTGGCGTTCCTGTTATGAAGGTATTTCCCGTGCTAATTCCACCATTTTAACTGCTGGAGTTGCCCTGGAAAATGATGCTATTGACCAGGCGGACCATGATCTATTGGTGACACAGGCAAGGGCCCTTCGGGGAGTGTATCACTTTTGGGCCTGGAAAGTGTGGGCTGACAGAAGTACCGGTATGTATATCCCATACGTGGATGAGACCACCGATGTCAAATTAGTGACCAACGATGTAGACGTTAGGCCCATGATCATTGCCGACCTTGAGGCAGGAACCGACCTTCCTACCGATATGAAGCAGATTGGGCGTTTCAATAAGACCGTTTGCCAGGTATTTCTTGCCAAAGCGCAGATGCAAATGTATGGTGACTATAGCACTGCGGATGCATTACTCGCTACAGTAATTAGTTCCGGAACACAACCTGCAGGTGGAGCAATCGGCCTGATGGACAATTATGGAGAAGTCTTTGATGCTTCCATGAGAAACGACATAGAGTCTGTCTACACGGTGCAGTATTCGGTGAATGATAACTCAGGTGGATGGAATGCCGGACGTGGAGAGGTGCTGAACTTCCCCTATAAGTCTGGAACATCGCCGGGTGGATGTTGTGGTTTCTTCAATCCTACCCAGGACTTTGTGAATTCCTTCAATACTGTTGACGGTCTGCCAATGATTGACTTAGCTGCACAGACCTACAGCTACAACACTGTAATGGTCACCAGTGACCAGGGTATTGCCCCTGCCGATCCTTATACTGAGTTTGCTGGTGAGCTGGACCCACGTGTGGACTGGTCTGCAGGACGTCGTGGTATTCCTTACTGGGACTGGGGAATTCATACCGGCCAGGACTGGATTCGTGACCAGACCTACTCCGGACCCTACAGCCCGAAGAAGCAGGTATACAAGCAAAGTCAGGAAGGATCACTCACCGAGGTGGGTAACTGGACCTCCGGATATACAGCCAATGGATACCGCATGATTCGTTACGCAGACGTACTCTTGCTGAAAGCTGAATGCGAAGCCATGACCAATTCCGGCGACCTTGGATTTGCATTAGTGAATCAGATTCGTTTGCGTGCTTCCAATCCTGCTGGTTTCGTCATGGAAGATGACGGGGTGACTCCCGCAGCCAACTATGTGATAAATCAGTATCTTCCTGGTGCATTTGCAAACACCGCCGCAGCCATGCATGCCATCATGTTTGAAAGAAAACTTGAGCTGGGACAGGAAGGTCACAGGTATTATGACCTTCAGCGCTGGGGCACAGTAGTTTCAGAGCTGCAGCGGATTATGGCCTATGAGGTAACCATGCCCTGGTCAAATCTCCTCTATGCAGGACAAAGTATCGGACCCGAGGATGTTAACTTCCCGGTACCGCAGCGTCAGATTGATGTTAGTAACAACATCCTTCAGCAGAACAGGTAGATAATACCCTATATAGAATTAATAAAAAAGAGACTGTCTTTCGGGACAGCCTCTTTTTTTTGTTTCTTTGAACTCCTCAGAGTATTAATAAACTGGAGAAAAAGGGATGAAGAATATTTTACTGGTAAGCCTTTCATTGATTGCACTTTCGTGTGCGGAAAAGCCGAGATTTGAACTGCTCGATCCTGCGCAGACAGGGATCACCTTTAACAACGTGGTGGTGGAGAGCGACTCCATGCATGTACTCAATTTTGAATACATCTACAACGGCGCAGGTGTGGGGGTGGTGGACCTGAATAACGACGGTTTACAGGACCTCATCTTTACTGCCAACCAGGTGTCGCCACGCATCTATCTCAATGAGGGCAATCTCAGGTTCACAGATATCACCTCTAGTTTTCGGGACATTGACAACGGACAATGGTACAGTGGCATTACCTATACCGACATCAACCACGACGGATGGAAGGACATTTATCTCACCTGTACCGCTCATGAGGAGGCTGACCGGAGAAAGAACCGCTTCTATATCAACCAGGGGATCCAGGAGAACGGGGACTTGCTCTTCGTTGATCATGCAGAGGAATATGGTCTGGCCGACGACTCCTACTCGGTACACTCTTCGTTTCTGGATTATGATAACGACGGGGACCTGGATCTATACCTGCTGAATAATTTTGTGACGGAACGGCTTTCTGCAAGCTATAGGCCCAAAATCATCAATGGAAGTGCTATTAACAACGATGACTTATACAGGAACAATGGTGACGGCACTTTCAGCAATGTGACCCTGGAAGCAGGAATTGTATATGAAGGATTTGGATTGGGCATAGCGGTGGGCGACGTAAACAAGGACGGCTACCCCGACCTCTACATCTCCAACGACTACATTTCCAACGACCTTTTGTACATCAACCAGCAGGACGGTACTTTCAAAAATGAGATTGCCAGCCTGATGTCTTACCAGACCAAATCCTCCATGGGAAACGATATGGCCGACATCAACAACGATGGTTTTCCCGACATGTATACACTCGATATGATGCCGAAGTATTACCACAAGAAGAAAGCAACCATCAACGGATTTGGATATATCTACTATATCAACGATGCCAAATACGGGTATGAGCACCAGTACCTGCGAAATATGATGCATATGCACAATGGACTGCTCGATGGCAAGGTGCTGCCCTACAGCGAAACCGGCCAGATGATGGGGATCTACCACTCGGAGTGGAGCTGGTCACCCCTTTTCGCAGATTATGACAACGACGGGGACAAGGACCTGCTCATCGCCAATGGCTATCCCAGGGACATGACGGATAAGGACTGGACCAGGTATAAGGCGGAGGTATTTGGACATTTGACCGACTACCGCCATGTGATCGACAAATGTCCACCATCGAAAATGAACAACTATGCCTTCGAGAATGTGGGTGAATACCAGTTTTTGGATAACAAGCCTGACTGGTTTGAACCTGTGGAATCTTACTCTTATGGTGCTGCGTTTGCGGACCTGGATAACGATGGCGACCTGGATTACATCACCAACAACCTCAATGATGTGGCTTTTGTTTATAAAAACACCACCAGAGAAAGGGATAAAGGAACGGGAAACTACCTTCGCATCCGGCTGAACGGAAAAAGAGAGAATTCCGCTGCATTGGGGGCCAAAGTAGAATTATGGAGTGAAGGAAGCTACCAGTTCCAGGAACATTTTCTCTCCAGGGGCTATATCTCCTCCGTAGATCCGGTGGTTCACTTTGGCCTGGGGAGTAACAAAGTGGTCGATTCTGTGAAAATTACCTGGCCCACCTCCGGACTGGTAACACTACTTAGCTCACTGGAAGCTAATCAGGTGATCGATGTGAACGAAACCGGTGCTCTCCAGGCTGAAACAGTGATCGATGTACAAGAGCATCTCTTCTCGAGGCAGAAGGGTGTGCTGAATTACCTCCACCAGCAAGAGGACTACATCGACTACTTCTTTTCCCAGAACATATTGCCCCATAAATTCTCCCAGATCGGTCCCCGGATGCAAAAGGGCGACCTGGATGGGGATGGATTGGAAGACATTATTGTAGGAGCCACCAATCTGAACCCGACCCGGGTGTTCCTGAGAGATGGAGAGCGGTTTACTGAAACTCAACTGGCAGGTCTGACCGAAGAGAAGCTCTTTTCAGAATCCGGTTTTGCCATCATCGATGTGGATCTTGACGGGGATAATGATGTAATTGCACTGGCAGGCGGGTACGAAAACAGCTCTGAAGAGGAGTATGTGCACTATCTCTACCTCAATGATAATGGCACCTTCATTAGAACCAGGCTGCCCCTTGATCCCTTCCCTGCCTCGGTGGTCAGGCCTTTCGACATGGACCATGACGGCGACCTGGACCTTTTTATTGGTTCGCGGGTAGGATTTCAAAGGTTCCCGTTTTCAAATGACTCGTGGATCCTTGAAAATGACCATGGAAGCTTTACCCCGGAAAGTGCCACCAGCCTGGATCTGGGGATGGTCACCGATGCCACCTGGAGCGATTATGATGGCGACGGCTGGGAGGACCTGGTGGTGGCCAGGGAGTGGAACTCACTCCTGGTTTTGAAGAACCTGGAAGGAAAAAAGCTTGAGATTCAGGATATCCCTGAAATAGAAGCAATGCACGGGATCTGGTATTCCATCACAGCAGGAGATTTCGACAAGGACGGCGATGAAGACTACATAGCCGGGAACCTGGGAACCAACCACCGTTTCCATGTGAGCAGTGAATATCCGCTCAGGATTTACGCACTTGACCTGGACAGGAACGGCAGTATCGACCCCATATCCACCGGTTTCTGGAGGGACCAGCACGATGTGATGAAGGAGTATCCTGTTAATTACCTCGACGAACTTGTGGGGCAATCCTCCTATTTTGCCAGAAGATTCAAGAATTATACTTCATTCAGTCATACTTCCTTCGACGAGATACTTACCGATGATATGAAGGCCCGGGTGGATCACGTCTTCCAAGCCAATACCACCTCCAGCCAGGTGCTCTGGAACGAAGGGGGGACTTTCCGTTGGGAAGAGTTGCCCATGGCGGCCCAGGTTTCGCCTGTGTCCTTAACTCTTGTCCATGATTTCAACCAGGACGGACTCCCCGATATATTATTGGCAGGGAACGACCATACCTACGACATTAGTACCGGGTATTACGATGCCAACAAGGGTCTTCTGTTGATGAGCAAGGAAGGCAAAGCATTGAACCAGGTGCTTGCTCCTGCTGAAAGCGGATTGTTGTTTCAGGGCATGGTCGAATCGCTGCTTTACCTGGAGGGTGAAAAGCCGTTGATAGTGGCCGGGATGAACCGCGACAGTGTTGTTACCTACCGGGTGAACAGGTAGGTATTCTGCTTGCTAGGGATTTTTCACACAACGCACAGAAAAGCCATTGGCTCTCACCGCCACATCCCGAAACAGATCCTGACCATCATATTTCAGATTTCTGTAAATCACTGTATTTGAAGAGCCATACCAGCTTTTTTCGCTGGTGCTCCACCAGAAACCATCGATCCGCATCAGGTTAAATGTGCCATTGTAACTGCGATAGCCACCAGGACGGGCTGTGAACCCGCTCTCGTTGCTTGCCTGGGTATTGGGGGTCTTCCAGTATGCTGTGCCGGGTTCTTTCATGGCTCCTCCTGCACTCCCTGCCCCACCCAAAGCTGTTTCCAGCTTGATCCAATCTTCATCGGAAGGAACATGCCATCCTTCCGGACAAAGCTTTTCTGTTTCAATGGCATAACAGTTGTAAAGGGCTCCAAAATCATCAGAGGTCAATGAATCGTTGTTGTACCAGCAATAGGCAGGCAGCGTGAGATTGGCCCATTCCTCATACTCCTCAACCTTTTGGATGGGTGTACCATCCGAAAAAGTATTTGTTTTCAGATTCTCAGCCATCCATAACTGATCTCCTATCTGAACTGTCATATATGAATTTCCTTCCACATCACTAATTCGTCCTCCACTCCCCTCCTTTTCCTGGCCAGATTTGCATCCAACAAACACTGATAAGATCAACAAAAAAGAAAGAGATTTAATACAAAAGGACTGCATAGTTTTGCCAGTATAGTTCATAGCCTAATTTTCAGATATGAGGCTGCCATCGTTGGTCCATAAGGTGACCCTGCTCATCCGGTCAAAAGGCGGATAGGGATACATGCCACCAGTTACAAAATCAATCAATCCATCCTTATTAAAATCGCCGGTTTGCATAATCATCAGATGGGTAGGATCGTTTGTTATATCTCTCCTGATATACTCCATATCCCCCACATTCTCCAACCAAATAAAACTCTGTGCTGCAGGGTCCTCCCACAGATTAAAAGCGCTTACAGCAAAAAGATCCAAATCCCCATCCTTATCGGCATCTCCAGCTCGCAGACTATAGGCACCCACCAGATCGCAAAGTCGATGGTACTCAAACTCAAGATTCCCTTTGTTCTCAAACCATTGAAGTCCGTGCCAGGGTTTTCCCTCTGGTGGAATGTAATCGAATGCATCACCATTGGCATAGAGGATGTCCAATTTGCCATCCTGGTTAAGATCATAGAGTGATATTCCGCTTGAGCCAAAGTCCTCATTATCCGAGCCCCATAACAGCTTCATCCGGAAATTTCCAGATCCATCATTGATATAGCAATAAATCTCCTCCCACTCCTGGCTCACCAGGACAATAAGATCCAGGTCACTATCTGCATCAATGTCTACAATTTCCACATTGATGGGCCCGGATAAATTTTGAAGCATATGCGTCTTAAATTCGCCATTCCCCAGGTTCTCCATCCAGCGGGTTTCTCCATCATCGTATCCAAACTGGGCTGCCGCCAGATCCATATCACCGTCCCCGTCCAGATCACCTGCCCTTACATCCGCAACCCGCGCTATACGATCGACAATGACGGTCTTCTTGAAGTTAAAGTTCCCATCATTTTCAAGATAAACAATGGAGCCAATTTTATCATTGGAGGGGTAGAGCAGACCTAGAACAGCAACCAGAAGATCCTTATCACCGTCTCCATCAAAATCCTTTACCTGTACATGGGCAGGGGCAATCAATTCGGTGGCCAGTACAGTTTCAGTATAGGTATTTTCCGGATACTGCCTGATCCAGGAGACAAAGTTGTCCAGGGCATCGCATACGATCACATCCAGTAGTCCGTCATTATCGAGGTCATCCACCAGCACATGTGAAATCATTGGTTTTGTGTCGTAATCCAGACCTATATGCTGTCGGATAAGAAAGTCCTTTTTCTCCCCATCCAGAACAGTGCTTGTAGATAATTTTTCCGATTCCGAACCATCACTTTTGATCATCTTTCTTTGAACCACCTCTTTGATAGTCATGCCACTCTTCCCGGACTGATATTTCAAAATGGCATAAGGGACACCCACCAGTATAACAATAACCAGAACCAGGGTGAGGATATTTCTGATTTGTGTTTTGACCTTCTTTTTTTGTTTGGCGGAATTCGTCATTACAGAGGTGTATTAGGTCGGTAAAAATAACTATTTTTAGGCTCTGTCATTGCCTAATCACTACTATTTATGAGTAAGGCCCCCATCAGGATTCGAAATGTGCTCATTGTATTTGTTTTGGGTCTTATTCCTGCTATTATTTGTCAGTTCTTTACCCAGGAACCTGTTGACAGATATATTCATATCAGAAACTTCAGATATGGGAAAGATCCATCAGTGATCCGCTGTAACCGGGGCGACACGCTTCATCTAACCTTTTCTTCTGACGATACAGGACACTCTTTCTTCCTGGAGGAATTTGATATCGACGTAAAGGTTAGTCCGGCCGTTGAAGAAGTGACCGTATTTCTTACCTCCGATCCCTCGGCCACTCCCTTTATTACAAAGGAGTTAACTATTATTGCAGAGCATCCGGGTATATTAAATTATGTGATTTCCAAAAGCCAGTACCGCTGCCATGTGTGGTGTGGCCCCATGCATGCATTTGAACAGGGTAAGCTGCTAATCCTTCCAAACACCCTCTTGTGCTTTAGTCTGGGAAGTTTCTTAGGTGTGATCCTTATCTGGATTCTGGGTTTGTTCAGCAAAAAAAGCCAGGCTTTTTCCAAAGGAAACGATGAAGCAGAGATGAAAGATCTGCTCAAAAGCAAGGGCATACTTAAAAAGCTGCTGGTCTCTCGCTGGCCTCAATTTATTTTACTATTGATTGCACTGACACTCATATATATCGTAATAATGACCTCCATATTCGGCACCAAGATGTCGGGCCGAAACCTTGGAGTTCTCCTGATGTGGGCTGTATGGCTGTTTCTGATCATTGCAATCATGACCCCATTTTTCGGGCGAGTCTGGTGTACCATCTGTCCCCTGCCCATGTTTGGGGATCTTATCCAGCGGGGTTCATTTTTTAATCCCAGGAAGGGACGAACAAAGGGGTATAACAATAAATTCTTTGGTCTCTCCTTAAAATGGCCCCAAAGGCTTAGCAACAACTGGCTCAGGCTAATCGTATTTCTAATCCTGGCAACATTCTCCACCACCATGGTGGCATCTCCCAGGATTTCAGGTCTTACAATTCTTATGCTTTTGCTCTTACCAACACTCATGGCTCCCATTTTTGAATTAAGGGCTTTTTGCCGCTATGTGTGCCCGGTACATGCCTTTATTGGCCCCTTCGCGGGGATGAGCAAGCTGGCACTTCGAAATCGTTCACAGGAAGTTTGCGACAAGTGCAAGGCCCATTATTGTCAGAATGGAAATGCCAAGGGCTGGGCCTGCCCCTATGGCCTTAATGTAGCTGAGCTGAAAGAAAATCAGAACTGTGGCCTTTGCCTGGAGTGCATCCGCACCTGCACCTATGACAACGTAAGCATCTTTAAAAGGCCCTTTGCATCTGAAAGAAGTATGGGCCATATGAGCGATGCCTGGCTTACCATCGCCATATTTAGCATCGCAATTATTTACAGCATATTATACCTGGGACACTGGCCTATTGTCCGGGACTATGTTAATATCCTGGATAAGAAGAACTGGGATCTCTTTGGGATTTATGCTGCCGTAGTCTGGACCACCTCCCTGATTGTGATGCCCGGAATAATGTATCTCCTGGCCTATCTGGGTGGCAAGCTTTCAAAACAGAAGCTCCATACAAGGAAGATATTTCTTAGCTCTACCGCTTCATTGTTACCATTGGGGCTTATGCTCTGGATGGCCTTTGTTATCCCCATGCTTTTCACCAATATCACCTTTGTACTTCAATCTTTATCAGATCCTTTTGGGTGGGGATGGGACTTTTTCGGGACAGCGAATACGCCATGGCACCAGCTACTGCCCCGCTATATACCATGGATTCAGGCAATACTTGTTTTATGGGGATTGCATCTGAGCCTTAGAAATATCCTACGGAGCTGGAAAGAATTAGATATGAAGCCGGGCAAGCAGCTCTTAATCACACTTCCCTATGCGCTGTTCTTATCTCTTATAGCCCTTGCTTTGCTATTCTTCTTTACCAATTAGGGCCCGGGTAAAGGCTTCCGTATCCACCACACGAGTGTTGTACTCCTTGAGGTAATTCTGATGTTCAGGATCTGAAGGATAGGCTTCCTCTGTACCATAGGGATAGCGTGTCATGCCATGAAATGGCAGGGGTTCCACAGTTTGTCCGTGTGCAGTATTCAAATCTCCATCCTTTACCCATCCCACACTGTGTACCAGGAAATCCCTTTTCCAGCCCTCAGGAAGCTCAGGCAGCGATGAGGCATCAAATTCTATGGTGGTCTCGTCACCAGCGTTTTTTACTACATACATATCATCGGGCTCCAACAATAGGGGAAGCACATCCCCAAAACGAGTATAGTTCCCTGTCAGATCGCGCCAAATGGGTTCGGTCGTCACAGTGCTATAATCGAACCAGTGAGGTCCATATCGTCCACCCTTACGGTAGGTTCTTGAGAATCCCCGGTATTGTAGTTCTGCAGCGCTTGGTTCCAGCGTGATGGTCCGTACCGGTACATCAGGATCTCCTATTGAAAAGAAGATCTGATCCCAGTGCAGCTGCATATTGGTCCGGATGCGGATACGCGGATCAGAGCCGGGAACTTTTCCAGTCAGATCAGCGACAAGCATCTTGTCCTTGCCCATTGGGAAACCCAGGTTATCAATGATGACTTCCCAGCTACCATCTTCGTTAAGTGCTTCAATCACAGGAGAGGACATAGTTATCTCATCGGACTGGGAGATGGAAGCATTGATGCTGGCATCGGTGGGAAAGATCCATCCGTACAGGTAGAGATAGAGTTTTTCGTTCAAATTGATCTCTCCCAGTTCAATTGTGATTTCAGACATCTCGGTAAGACCCTGATATTTGCCCTGTTTCAGATAGGGCGTATAACGATTGTCCCTTTCGGCTACAAAAGGCAATAAGTCGCTTCCATACTGGTCGGTAACTGCTTCTGGCAGCTTCTTCTCCCCCACCTGGTAGAGCCTGTAGCCTGACAGGGAGGGTGGCCCCATCCGCTCATCCACATAGAGATCCACATCCTCGGGATGATCCAGGACCACAAGCCCAATCTTGTCCATAAAGAGGGTTTCCCACAACTCGCAAGTAAGCCTCAAAGTGTATTTGTCATCCTTCATTTTCAGCTGGTCGCCCGGAATCTTAATATAATCTACCGAAGCATCTGAAGGTGCAAAGGTGCTGGATTCACCCATGATGCCCAGAGGCATGCCCAGGGCACTTTTCCACATGATATCCTTCACAAAAGCATACTCTTCCCCATTCCAGGTATAAAGGAAGGGACAGGATCCTTTCAGTTGCTGCTCCTCGATCAGGTCCTGGTTGGTGGCCGGGAAGAACATGTTCTGGGGAACGCCATTGGTCCACAAGATCCGTATTACCTCTGCCCTTTCACGCAATCCAAGGCCAAAATGGATATCCGGCCCTGTTACAACTTTGGATTGGTATAAACTTCCAGAACGAACCTCCACCTTGGCCCCGATTCCATAGTAATTATTTTTTGCACTCCCGGCACGCAGACCCACAAGCTTCATCTTGATAAAATGGTTGTTGTTCCCACCATCGTTGCGAAGCAGGCGAATGCTTCCATCGATTCCGGTAAGACCCAGATCCAGGTCACCATCACTATTGTAATCAAAGGTAGTAATGCGACTTCCAGTTCTTATATCTTCCGGCAGAATGCCCGGAGATAGCCACAATTTACCGCTTCCATCGCTGTGGTAAAGTTCAACTCCCACTCCATCATTCTGCGTGGATTCGCCCACCACCAGCAAATCGAGGTAGCCATCGTTATCAAAATCAAATAGTTCTGCATCGTTCACACTTATATTTTTCAAACTTTCAGTAACTTCCTCGGAATCCAGATCCAAGACGAAGGTCCCATCTCCCTGGTTCAGATACAAACCCGAAGCTCCGGCTTCCGATGAAGCCAGAAAGAGATCAAGGAAGCCATCGTTGTTATAATCCCCTACACTTACTGCAGTTGCTCCTTCTATCTCAGGCATTCCCGCTTCCTTTGAGATATCCCGAAAAATCCCCTGCCTCTGGTTCGAATATAGCCGGTTGGAGCCATCATGGTTGATGACCACCAGGTCGATATCTCCATCCTCGTCAAAATCTCCAAATGCAGCATCGAGAGTCTCCTCATCAGCGCCGGCAAGACCAGACTTTTCGCCCTGCTCCAGGAAAGCACCATCGAGGTTGTTTCGATAGAGCAGATTTTCTCCTCTCCTGCTGACAAAAATATCCAGGTCCCCGTCATGATCATAATCAAAAAAGAGTGCTCCGGTCCCAGGGTCCATATCTCCCACCCCGGCCTGAGTGCTTACGTCAGTAAAAAACTCTTCACCCGTACTCCTGTATAAGTGATTGGCTCCCTCTTTAACCACGTAGAGGTCGAGGAATCCATCATTGTCATAATCGGCAAAGCGAGCTGAAGTCTCAGCGCCCTGGTGATCAATCCCGGACTCCACCGAGACATCCTTGTAGGCGCCCCATTCATTCTTTAATAAATAGTGCCGGTAGGTTCCTGTGGCTGGATCAATCCTTCCAGCGTAGAGGTCCACATCTCCATCTCCATTATAGTCGCAGGCTGCCAGATGGGTAGTTCCCGGTATCTCACCGGAAGTTGAAGCCCTCCCCTGCAGGAGAAAATCAAGGCCTGCAGTGGCGGTAATATCCGTAAATTTTATAGCTGCCAGCTGCTCCTCCCAATCGGCTGCCTGGAATCCCATCTGGGTCTGATCAAAGGTAATGACCGGAGATCCCACCAGTGCGCCTCCCGGTCCTTTCAGATCCATCATACCCGCCTGGTAAGGCGTGGTTACTTTCATATAGTTATGAAATATCATAAAGGAGACTGAAGCTTTCTCCATATCCGGCTTTCGAAGAGCCTGGAGGGATTGGTCGTAATATTCAACCGCCTCCATGGGAAACTCGGGAAAAACCTGCTGGACCTCCTCCAGTTGTTCAAGTGCCTGATCAGTTTCTCCCTCCTGAATTAGTATCTCCAACAGATTCAGGCGTGGGACGATGTTAGCGGGCACTTTTTCGGCCAGTTCTCTGGTATAGGCCAGGCGCTTCGCAAGTGCGCCCTCTCCCTGCATGGAAGCATATAGTTCGGTGAGGTTATATAGCGATTTTACATGTCCTGGTGAGAATTCCATAATCTTTTCAAGCTCCTGTACTGCCTTCTCAGAGTCGCCGCTCATTTCATAAACCTTGGCCAGGATCAGCCTTACATCGGGGTCCTCAGCTTGCATCTTGATGGCTTTTTGAAGCCACTCTTCTGCTTTATCAAAGGATCCCATACGGAGATAAACAATACCCAGGTTGGCATAAGCCATCACCTCGTCGGCATCCAGATCAATGATTTTCAAAAACTCTGCTTCAGCTTCCTCAAGTTTGTTCTCTTCCAGGTAAGCCAGTCCCAGTGTTTTGGCCGATATCATCTCTTCGGCCCGCTCTGCATCAGTCCCTTTCTGCTGTTTACACCCAGGTGCAAGCAGAAGTAAGAGCCCAACAATCAGTATAATAAAGCTAAGGTATTTCATGATTCTCCTCCAATAAACACGCCACACAAGATACGAAAAACATGCTACTTCAGTCGTATGAATTTCCTAACTTTGGAATATGAAAAAACCTTTGAAACGTCGTGATTTTCTTGGTCGCACTACCCTGGCAGCCCTGGCTACGGCATCACTGGGGGCCTGCACAAGCAGGGAAAATCCAACGAAAGTAGCACCTGCTTCTCTCCCTCAGGAGGAGGAAGACAAATTCAGCGAAGAACTGGCCAAAAATCGCCAGATGCCTCGCGACCTGGTAATGAAGATGCTGGATCAGAAGGTGGACCAGTATATGCAGCTGTCGCACCACTGTGCCCAGAGCAGTTTCCTGGCGCTGAAGGACCAGTTCGGGCTCAAGGGGGAACAGGTAATCAAAGCACTAACCCCCATGCCTGGTATTGCAGAACGGGGAGAAACCTGCGGAGCGGTTACCGGACCACTGATGGCCATGGGACTGATCTATGGCCGGGATCTTCACCATCTTGACGACTGGGATACCTACCAGGAGTCACTGGTCCCCACAGGTCATTTCTGTGAGCTCTTTGAAAAGGAGTTTGGAACCACCCTCTGCCATAAGGTTCAGGAGGGAAAGTTCGGACGTTGCTATCGCCTCACGGACCCGGGAGAGCTTCAGAAATTCCAGAATGCCGGAGCCACAGAAAAATGTAGTGAGGTAGTCCGTTCAGCCGTACATATGGCAGCTGAGATTATTTTAGACTACCAAGGTATTTGAAGATCTCAAGGTGCTTGACCCCCTACTTCAGGGCGGTGGCAAATGGCATCAGTGAGGAAGCCAGCCGATTGTGAGAAGGCTATTTCCAGAGTCTTCTCTCCGGATTAGGTTTCCAGGTCGAATTTATCCGAGTGGAACAGATCAAGGATCCTCCCCCATGAAGAAATTTGCTGATCACCTCAGTCCAAAGTAATTTACACCGATCCCAAACTGATATACACTAACCACCCAGATGCATGATGCGCTTCCGGGTTCATCAACGAAGTTCTTTGATATATCGACAGCATACTTGAATCCATGCCAACTGACAACTTGTCCGCGTACATTGGTCCCATGACAACTTACAGTGATCTTATGCGAATTGACGATGGTCTTATACGAACCGACAATGGTCTTATGCATATTTACAATGATCTTATGGCCATCTACGATCGTCTGAAGCTCATCTACGGAAATCTGATACGATCTGACATTCATCTAATAAGGATTTACATGCGTCCGATGACATCTGACAATCATCTTACGTCAACTGACAACCGTCTTATGACAATCTACATACAACTTATGTCAGTTTACATCCATCTTACGCCAACTGACATTCATCTTATATGAAAATACATTGGACTGATGGCGATATACAATTGTCTTATGCCTGCTGACAATCATCTTACGTCAACTGACAACCATCACAAGCCTTCTGCGGGATTTTTTAGAAAAATTTGAAAAATCACAACAGGACAAGCCCGAATCATGACGACATTTACTGTTTGATCACATCAATTAATATGGACAATTTCTAATCAAAACCAAAGTTATGAAACCCGATTCAATTGGTGAAAAACTCACGGAACTCGTGCCTGGATATTTAAATGACGAGCTGATTGTAAAGATCTATTTCGAGTTTAATAAAGAACTCATAAATGCAGTTAGAACCATCCCGGGAAGAAGGTGGAACCAGGATTCCCGTTATTGGTATATACCAAAAAAGAGTTTCAATCTGTCCTTGCTGCTAAACATACTTGAACCTCTTACTCAGATAGACTATTCAGCTCTCGAAGCCTTTGACAATGGGTCCGATTACAGCGAGAAACAAGAAATCCAATCCAGGAAAGAAGAGAAGGATCCCATAACAAGATTTGAAGACGCCGCGCCAACACAAGAAAATGAACTACCCCCACAGTATTTAGAGATACTTATAAGGAAAAGATATAGCCAAAACACAATCAAAACCTATATGAGCTACATGAAATCCTTCGTAGAGGAGTTTCATGATGTAACCTTAGAATCAATTACAACTCAGCAAGTCAACGACTATATCCTGAAGCTGATTCGGACTAAAGGTATTTCACCTTCTCAGCAAAATCAGAGAATAAATGCTATAAAATTCTACTATGAGAAAGTCCTTGGACAAGATAAAAAGCTATACTACCTCGAAAGACCAAGAAAAACCAGAGAACTGCCAAAGGTCCTTTCTGAAGAAGAGGTACTGAACATACTGAAGAGTATAGAAAACTTAAAGCACAAGTCGATTATAGGAACAATATACTCAGCTGGGCTTAGAAGATCTGAGCTCATAAATTTAAGAAAGCAGGATATCAACTTTGAACGAAAGATCATTTTCATTCGTGACAGTAAAGGGGGCAAGGATAGAAATACGATCCTATCTCATTACCTTTCAATACTACTCCATAAATACTTGAAAGATTTTAAACCAAATTACTGGCTATTTGAAGGAGTAAATAGGAATCAATATTCAGCTACATCCATAGCTAAAATCCTAAAACGAGCAGCAAATAAGGCAGGAATTGAGAAAAAGGTGACTCCACATATGCTAAGGCACTCCTTTGCTACCCACCTTTTAGAACAGGGAGTAGATATCCGATATATACAAACCATACTGGGTCATGGATCGACCAAAACTACAGAGATCTACACACATGTCAGCAAAAGAAGCTTATCCAACATAACCAGTCCATTAGATACAATAATAAAAAAGGTCGAGTAGCTTGTATATGTTTTCTAAACAACCTCTGCCCAGATATTTAGAAAATTGCTACATTGCTAAAGCCACCAACCCCAACGTTCTCTTGACTATACCATACAGCATGTATCTGAACTGGAAATATCTCGTATTATAGGATATTGGGGTTTGTAATGGCAAAAAGTCATTTGCAAATTATAATGATCCATAAACCACTTTATTACGCACTAAATGATTAAATGATTGCA
>QMPQ01000046.1 GCA_003648635.1 Bacteroidota bacterium
ATAATTACAAGCGCCAGCAGAAGCTGGATAAAAGTGTTTTTATTCCTCATAGCTACATACCAATTTTAGCCCGCTGCCAGAAAGCGAGAAATGTCATTATCAGGAACAGCACAATGGCTACTGTGCCCCACCTTTTCCCGGCGAGAGATGCAATTCCAATCAAGCCCCCTGTTCCTGCGAAAAAAAAGATTACATACAAGATTGTCAACCAAAGGACATTCCTGAAATCGATCTTGAATGCATAGTCAAGAAACAGCTCAATCAATATAAAAAGCAGAATGGCCGAGACCTGGATATAAAAGATGGTCGGCCGTTGATGCGTCCTGGCAAGAAAAAGAAGATAAAGGAAAGGCACGCCGGTTAGCAGGAACAGAATACCCAGAAAGCGTTCAATTTCAGGGTGCCCACCTAATCTGAAAGCGAAAATCAGGATGCACAATGCCAGCGTGATCAGGGAAACCACGCCTCCAACTTTGTTTGTCCGATTTATATCTGCTGACATATCTTATTTGTTTTCCACTTTACGGCTGATGGCGCCAGTGGGACATGCATCGGCTACTTTCAGAGCCACTTTTTTCAAACCCGCTGCTGTGCTTTCATTAAAGGGGATCCCTACCACGACATCAAATCCTCTGCCAATAAAGGTAAATCCAAAATCCTCTTTATGCCTGGCCGTGAGCCTTACGCAAATCCCACATTTGATACATTTAGAAGGTTCATAAATCATCTCATCGTGCTGCACCTGTTTGGTGCAAAGCTGACGCTCTTCCGATTTAAAGCGCTTTTGATCGGCTGCATAGGCATCAGAATAGAGACGTAGTCTGCAAGACTTCAGGTCGCGGCAATCGCAATGCAGACAACGTGCAGCCTCCTCCATTACCTGTTCTGCTGTAAGTCCATCCCCTTTCTGAGCAGGTTCCAGACGAGAGCCTTCCACCGATTCTTTCAAATATTCGCCATATTCGGCCGGGACAAGCTTTCCGAAACGGGAATTAAAAAGCCTCGGCTCACCTTTGACCGGCTGCTCTTTAAGAAACTGATCCACGCTGAATGCAGACTCCTTGCCCTGTCCCAATACACGAATGGCAAGTTTGGAAGGTTTCAGAGCACTCCCCACCACAAAAACATTTGTCTCGCCCACCCGGTATGTATTTCCATCTGCCTCAACCCCTTTGGGATGCATGGGCAATCCCCATTCAGCAATGCCACTCTCTCCTTTGCCTGTGGCCACCACAAGGGCGTCGCTACTTTTCTGCAATTTTTTAAATTCGGCTAAATTTACCGCTGATCCCAGGCTAAATTCTACACCCACTGCAGCAATCTGATCGATCTCCTGTTGCAGAACCGATGCAGGGAGCTCTTCTTCACTTACTTCCTTGCATAGGCTGCCCCCGGCAATATTGTTACGGTCAATAAGCCGGCAGCGATGTCCTTGCAGGGCCAGGTGGTAGGCTGCTGCCAATCCGGCGGGACCCGCACCAATTATGCTTACCTTTTTTCCCGTATCGCTTGCTACTTCGGGCTTCCATGAAGCATCCGCTTCCAGGTCATGATCGCCTGCATAACGCTTCAGCAGGCAGATGGAGACCGGTTCATCGATGGATTTTCTGCGGCATGCTCCCTCACATGGGGCCGGACAGATCCGGCCAAGAACTGAGGGAAGGGCAATATCTTTCTTCACCACTACCAGTGCCTCATGGAATTTTCCTTCGGCAAGCAGACGGTTCATTAGCGGGATGTCCATATGGGCCGGACAGGTGATCTGGCAGGGAGCTTCGCAATCGCCCACATGTTCGCTGAGCAAGAGTTCCAGGGCGCTCTTCCGTGCCTCCATCACATCTTCATCAGAAGAGATAATATCCATACCTTCCGCTGCCTCCATGGAACAAGAGGGCATGATCTTCCCGCTTTTGCGCTCCTTGACTACGCATACCATGCAGGAAGTAAAATGCTCTTCATCCTTCAGGTAGCACATGGAGGGCACATCAATGCCCATGTCCCGGATCACCTCCATCAACACGCTGCCTTCAGCAACTTCCACTTCGATATTATCGATCTTAATCTTTACCACTCTATATCTCTATCTAACATTTCTCTATCTAACTATAACGGCATTTTCAGGACACACCTGCCTGCAGCCATCACATTGAATACATAATTCGTTATCCACCTCATGCTTTTCATGGGGTTTGAAGGCGATGGCATCTACCGGGCAGTCCTGGGCACAGAGGGTACAGCCAATGCAATCGTCGGTGATCTCATATTTGATAAGATCCTTGCATTTTCCGGCAGGACACTCTCCCCTTATATGCGCTTCATACTCTTCCCTGAAATAGGCCAGTGTGGACAGAATGGGATTGGGAGCTGTTCCGCAGAGCGAGCACAAACTACCCTTCTTGGTCCAGTGGGCCAGATCTTCCAGGTTCTCCAGATCCTTCTCCGTGCCCTTCCCCGTGCAAATCTTCTCCAGGATCTCCAGCATTCGCTTAGTGCCGATGCGTCCGAAGCTGCATTTCCCACACGACTCACTTTGAGTGAAGGTCAGAAAATAGCGGGCAATGTCGACCATGCAATCGGCATCGTCCAGCACTACCAGTCCCCCGCTCCCCATCATGGCTCCAACTTCCTTAAGGGACTCGAAGTCAATGGGTGTATCGGACTTCCACGAAGGGACACATCCTCCGGATGGCCCGCCAATCTGCACTGCTTTGAACTCCCGGCCACCGGCCACTCCTCCACCGATCTCCTCCACCACCTCGCGGATGGTCATTCCCATGGGTACTTCGATGAGTCCGCCCCGTGCTACCTTCCCTGCCAGTGCAAATACTTTGGTACCCCGTGAAGATTCGGTCCCCACTTTGTTAAATGCTCCCGCACCATTTTTCATGATATAAGAGATCTGGGCAAAGGTCTCCGTATTATTTATTAATGTGGGCGCTCCCCACAAGCCTTTCACTGCCGGATAGGGCGGCCTGATCCTGGGAAAACCACGTTTCCCCTCAATGGACTCCATCAAGGCGGTCTCCTCGCCACAAACAAAGGCGCCGGCACCCTGGTAAACGGTCAATTCGAAATCAAACCCGCTTCCCATGATATCCTTACCAAGGTAGCCCTGCTCCCTGCAGATATCCAGGGCCTGCAGGATACGGGTGACTGCCAGGGGATACTCGGCCCTGATATAGAAAATACCCTCAGGAGCACCCACTGCATAACCTGCTGCCACCATTCCTTCAATAATCCTGTACGGGTAAGATTCCAGGAGCATCCGGTCCATAAATGCACCCGGATCGCCCTCATCACCATTACATATAATATATTTTACATCGCCAGGCTGATCCGCCACCATCTTCCATTTGGTACCGGAAGGAAAGCCACCACCACCCCGGCCACGTATTCCACTTTCGGTGATCTCCTCAATCACCTCAGCTGGTTTCATTTTTTTCAATACCCTTGCCAGCCCCCTAAAACCATTCCTGCTCTTGTACTCCTGTATATCGATGGGATTGATAACTCCCCTAAACTCGGTGGCCATGGGGATCTGCTTATCCAGAAATAGAGAAACATGTTTCTCCCTTATATCCAGTGAATAACGGTCTACTCCCATCCAGCGGCTATCGTCACGGATGGTATCGGCAACATTCAACAGCTTATTGGAAAGCCTTTTTAGCAAGCCCTCGGGCTGAAAGTGCTCCTGTACAATCTGGTCCACATCGGCAGCTTTCACCTTCGAATAGAGGGTAGGTTCCCCATTAGCAGGAACAATCTCCACCAGGGGTACCTGGTGACACATGCCCACACAGCCCACATGTTTTAGCTTTACATTCAAATCGTTCCGGTCAATGGTGTCTTTTACTGCATCTCTGATTTCATCACTGCCACTGGCCACACAACAGGATCCCAGTCCAATACGAATCTCACCCTTCACCTCACTGCCATCGGCCAATTTGAATTTTTTCTTGCCTGAGGCACCTTTCTGACTCTCAAAATCGGAAAGTATCGTCCCTACCTGTGAAGTGCTGACATGCCCGTAGGTAACTTCATCGATCTGTACCACCGGAGCCAGGGTGCAGCATCCCAGGCAGTTGACCTTCTCAATGGTATAGGTTCCAGAAGTGGTGGTATCCTCATCTTTACCAAGTTCCAGTTCCCGCTTCATAGCATCGTAAACCAGACCGGCGCCCTTCACATGACAGGCGGTTCCCGCACACACTTTTATTATGTGCTCGCCGGCGGGAGTGAACCTGAACTGGGAATAGAAACTGGCCACCCCCACAATTTGAGCCGGAGTAATCTCCGAGATCTCACACACCCTGCGTAGCGCCTCCTCCGGGAGGTAGTTATATTTCTCCTGAATGGCCTGCAGTACCGGGATAACATCATGCCGCTTTCCCCCCAGCTGCTGCACGATCCCATCAATATCTCTTATTTCAATCTCCAAGAATTCCTCTCTTTCAAAAATCTAACACACTAACTCATTAAGGCTTGCGAACCGAGCTTATTAAGGTTCGCGCAGCGAACTATTTTCCTATACAATAAAGATTCTCTTCTCCCCTTATGTAGATCAGTCCCTCGGCCATAGCTGGTACTGCATATCCTCCTTCACCCAACTCCGGCTCGGCTATTATAGTTCCTGAGGCATCCGCCACAAGAATATGACATACACCATCCATATCGATGATATAGAGCTTTCCATCTGCGATGATGGGCGACGAGTAAAAGCCATCATTAAATTCCTTTTCAAATTTTTTCTCTCCCGTAAGGGCGTCATAACAGACCAGCACTCCATAACTGGTAGCTGTATAGAGTAGGCCATTGTATGCAACCGGACTGGATGCTTCGGCCAGGTACTCATCATTTTCCCAGGTAAACTCCGTATTTGCTTTGGGTTCTACTGCAACCAGCCGGGCATATTCATTGGTAGCAAATACCAGTCCGTTTCCGTATGCCACAGAAGCTCCTACCTCTCCCATCATCGCCTCCACCTTCCATAGCTCGGCACCTGTTTCCAGATCATGTCCGGATACATAAGGATCTGCCGTGGTGACCACCTGGATTTTTCCTTCCACCTCAACAAGGATTGGTGATGCCCATGAGATATGCACCGGGCGTTCCACATCCCAGATAGTCTCACCCGTAGCGGTATTAAGTGCCAACATTCTTCCACTGGTACTGGTATCGTACTGTACCAGTATCTTGTTGCCCCATACCATGAGCGATGAGGAGTGTCCGTAATGGTTCTTAGGAACTCCCAGGTTCCGGCCCCATACCTGATTTCCCTCCATATCGAAGGCCACCACATTGCCGGTTGCAAAAATAGCATATACCCTGTTTCCATCGGCCGACATGGTAGGCGCTGCCAGCCCGGTATCGTCGGTTACCCTGGGTGGAACAGCTGGCGAACCCGGGATTCCGGTGACTTCCGTCTCCCAAAGCAACTGCCCGTTATGCCGGTTGTAACAGCTCACCACTCTGGATTTGGCGTCTCCCCCAGAAATAAATATTTTATCTCCCCAAATAACGGGTGAGCTATAACCGGCCTTTGAGGATGCCACTTTCCATTTGATATTCTCACCGGTGGAGCCATTCCAAGCCTCCGGGATATTCTTGTGGTAGGAAATGCCCTGTCCCATATACCCCCTGAAGGTGGCATGGTTCTTTTTAAAATCCTCCCTGTTGAATCGCACCTGGGCAGCAGCACTTTGATTCTGAGCTGCCTGCCCATCATTAATCGTCTCACTATTTACTGCTTCGCCGGTCCCGGCAATCTCTTCTATTCCTGTGGAGTCATTTTCCGCTCCCTGGACCGGAGCCTCCGAAGCAGTGGTGGGGAAAACTTCTATCACTTCCACACCACTCTTGTCCTGGCCAGTCACTTCTGTCACACCCATCTCCTGGTATTCCTTCAGAAAGTCATTGGTCAGGAAGCCTGCCACAAGAGACAATCCCAGGATCAATCCACCAGCCATCATCAGCCAGTACTGGGAATTGGCCCGCGCCCTCAATAGTTCCTCGGTGACCTTCTCGGGTTCTTCGATCCGGGCCCTCAAATCGGTATATACCTTCAATGAAACAGCCAGGATGATGCCTCCTATCAGCAAGAGCCAGGTGCCGGTCTTTACCTGCCAGCGGCTGGTAAAGTAAGCCTTTCTTGCCAACAGATCGAAGCTGCGAATCTCTTCCTTCAACTCCTCGTTTCCCGGCTCGTTGGAAAGTCGTTCCACCAGGGCCTCAATGGTTTTACTTTCCAGCGGTTCATGCTGCTTCATATGCCAGAAATTCAGGATCAACAGCAGGGCTACCACCCCGCAAAAGATCCCGGAAATCAGTGCTGCCCTGTGGGCCAACTTAATACGCTGTTCCTGATCCATATTAGATTTCATAGATTAACGTTTTTTTCCACCGGACAGTAGTCCATGCACCTGCCACAGGAGAAACAGTCGCCCTTATGTGGCTCGTAATCTTCCCTGCGGCGGAACACTACCTGATTCATCAGAGTAATACCCAGGGCCAGTCCCACGAATCCACCCATGGCCATGCTCCCTTTTCTGAATTTCCCCCTGATTACGGCAGCCTCTTCCACCAGTTGCTCAAAGGTATCGCCCGATTCCAGGAAGGCCTGGATATCAAGATTCTCCTCATCTTCTCTAAGCTCGGGATTACTTATCATCAATTCGGCCAGATAGACATCGGGATGGACACGACTCATAAAGATATGTGACCTGCTCCCGATCCACCCGCCTGCAACCGTCAACACCGGAATCAGGGCAATATATATAATAAATCTCTTCAGATTCTTCCGTGAGACTTCTGGCGTCCTGTAGCTTTGTTCCACCGGAATTTCAATGGCATCGAAGGGACAAGAGCCCTCGCAGAGTTTGCACTTAATACATTCCGATGGGGTTATGGTCAAATGCCTTCTTGAAAATTTTGACATCCAACTCAGCAATACCCCGTAAGGACAAAAGATCCTGCAGTAGGGCCTGGCATAGAACATTCCAAGAAAGAGAAAGGTAATGCCAAGGAAGATCATCAGGGCCGGTCCGTCCATTCGGAAAATTCCTATAAAAGGATCGTATCGGCAGATAATAAAATCACTGCCCGTGGCAGCCAACAGAACCGAGAGCGCCAGGTATAGGACAGGGATAAATCCCAGGGTTTTTCTGATCCAGCTGGGAATGGAGATCGGATTTATCACCAGCAGGTCCTGGATGGCTCCCAGCGGACAGGCTGATGCACAGAAGACGCGTCCAAAAAAGAGTGCAAACAGCAGCGGCAGGACAAAAAAGAGCAGCGCTGTTATGGAGATGGCGTAGCCTGAATCGAAGATGGATAATGCCACATTCTGTATGGCCCCGATGGAGCAGATGCATCCATCGCGGTAGAAGCCAAAGTATATCAGCGAAAATACAGAGAGCCAGAGCAGACCTCGCCTAGACCGCTTTTTAATGGCCAGCCAGGATGCCAGAGAGAGAACAGCCAGCAATACCAGTACGTCAAAATACTCCAGAGCCATGGCCCTGGGCTCAGGTTGTGTAGGATTGGGTTGCAGATATCCAGAATCAAACTCAGGCTTGGGAAAACGCTGCTGGGCCTGCAGATAACTTCCTGTGAGCAATATCAGTGTAAAAAGAATCAGTAGGATGTGAGGGTTTTTCTTAATCATATCAGCTTTCCTCCTCCTTGATAAACTCACCTTTAATTTTGTAAGGTTCACTGGCTGGTACCCGGCTGATGGCATCGGACGGACAAACAGAGGCAATGGAGCACTGATTGCAGTTCAGACAGCGGTCGTGCCTGATCTGCATATGCAGGGACCCGTTTCCAAATGCGGAACATCCTTTTACACATTTGGCACAGCCAATGCAAAGCTCCTCATCAATGATATATTCAAAATAGGGTTCCTCGATAAACCGGCGTTGAATGGCTCCGGTGGGACAGAGCTGATTCTCGGCACCGGTTTCCAGTTTGGCCCCCGGTTTGAGATAGCCCCCGCAAAGATCGCAGTATCCACACAGGTCATAGGCATGCACACACTTTGAGGCCGATTCTGCCATGACACAATCGGTGGCACATCGCCCACACTGGGTACATTTAAAGGGATCTATCTGCCATACATAATCCTTTCCTGTGGCAGATCGCTGCAGGGTAAAGGCAGCAGTGCCCACCACAGAGACTCCCAGGGCAAGTCTTACTCCATTGTTTATGAAGTCCCGCCGGTTATAGGCTTTATCTTTGCTTTTATCCTTCTTATCCATCATTACGCTCTGTTTCAGCTTCGGGCAACTGGCACTTAGACAGTTTCCCACAGTTTCTGCACTGGAAGCTTGCCGAACACTTTGTATCCGGGCTCACCTGCCGGCGCGCTACCAACACCCCGGATACGATGGCGAGTGCCCCGAGCAGGATTCCCCTGCCTGTTTTTTCTATAAAGTTTCGTCTGTTCATTCTGCCAGCTCTATTGGTTCAAAAACCCGCACCATATCTCTCTTAAAATCAAGTGCGTAAATCACCCCATCTTCATCAGCGCACACCTCAGGGGCTTTCAAATCCTCCCCGGTAAAGAGATCAGGTGGTGCTACCACACTCAGTAGTTTCCCACTTTGATCATAGATCTTTATCCGTACCAGTCCCTTCTCACTGGTGACAAAGGAGCCATCTTCCATGGTGGTGATCCGGGCCGGGTTGCAGCAGCCCAGAAAGCCATCGATATCAAATGACCTGCTCTCCCAGAATCCACGCATACGTCCATCATCGCTATAATCTTCCAGGGCATGTTTTCCAGGATTGACTACCCACAATTCGCCAAAACTGTTTACCGCCAGATCAAAATTGGCGCTTGGTACGATGAATCCATGTCCGGCCTCTGATTCGGCCTTGCCCTCAAACTGTCCTGTCTGTTCTCCCTCCCTGTTGAAGATGACAATTCTTCGGTTCCCCGCATCGGCGGCATAAATTATATCCCCTTTGATGGCCAGGTTGGTCAAAACAGTTCGCTCGCCCAGATCTGGCCACTCCTGCAATAGTTCTCCATCATGGCTGTATTTTGCCACATAGGTGCCAAAACCAATAAAAATGTGCTGGCTATCCACCTCCAGGCAGGTGGCCCCTGGGAGGATTTCATGCATGGTCGCCTCAGATCCGTCCAGTGGTAATACAACCAGGGATGAGTTACCCGAAATATATAGTTTCTTCTCATGGAGGCTCATGTCCGTTGAGATCATTAATCCCAGTGAAAAGTTGCGGGTCTCCTTGTGAGAAATCAGCTCATCATCTACCTCCTTGTACTGGTCCACCTCCAGCGCATACGGGTTCTCACCCCTCTTGTCCGGACGGTTTCCAAGGAAATCCACGATAATTACTCCCAGAATAATCACCACGATCACCAGCACCAATATTGTCAGACTTCGCTTTTTCATAAGGCTGTTCTTTATAATTTGTTTCACTGCCGCTCAACGGCTATATCCAGACATACCATTGTTTTGGAGTCACGCATCACCAGGTAGCCGTCGGCAATGGCCAAGGGACCCCATGCGTCGTGTCCTTCCAGCACCCTGTAACTATCAAGCTCCAGGTACTCCCTGGTGCTGGGCCTTACAATAGTCAGGGTGGCATCGTCACTGACGATAAAGAGTTTGTTATCGGCAATCATATAGGGTCCCAGTCCAAAGCGCACGTCCTGTCCGCTTGTCCAGATCACCTTCGTAAAATCATCGGGATGCACACAAATCAACTGGTTCCTGAGCGGACCTGCATCCTTGGGGAGAATTCCCAGCAGGTGTCCGTTAAACTCCACCGGGGTTTGCTGCTCACAGGCCAGTCCCTCTTTTGGTGTATACTCATTCACCACCTCCACACCAAACACCCCGCCGGATGCCGATAGCTGCAACACCATGGCCCCTGCTCCGTAACCGGCTGTCAGGAAAACCTTCCCGTCGGGCATACAGACCGGTGTGGGTGCAACCACCTGGTGGTTCCATGCGCTTGTTTCCCAGAGGATGGTTCCGGCATCGGGACCATCAGCTGCCACACCGCAGACCCCCCCAAAGGCACTATATACGTACATGTTTCTGCCTCCAAACTCGAATGGGATGACAGAGGAGTGGGACATTTGCCAGTTATGGGTATTGGGTGTCTCCCAGAGTACCTCCCCAGTCTCCATATCCAGGGCCACCATCAGTGCGCTACCCCCGGTAGCAATGACGGCTTTACCCTCATGTATCAGGGGACACTGACCTGTATACCAGAGAGGTATCTCGGATCCATACTCCTTCTCCACATTCAATCCCCAGATAAATGCCCCGTCGGTCCGGTTCACACACATCACATGACTGCGCGGACCAATGCTAAGAATGTGATTTTCTGTGATCGCAGGCACTGTGCGTGACATACCGTGGTTCCGTTTCAGATTGATCTTATATCCGCGTACCCACAAAGCCTCACCGGTCTCAAGTGCATAGGCCCTCAGAAGATCGGCCCTCTGCTCCTCGTCATAATCCATGACGTAAACGACTCCCTTATAGATGGCAGCACCGGCATGTCCCTCCCCCAGGGGCACTGACCACTTAACTACAGGTCCTCCTTCGGGAAATTTTTCGATTAATGGTACTGTGGAGCGACTGAGGTTATCGAAATGCTCTCCACGAAAACGTGGCCAGGTCTCCGTCAGCGTTGTCTCCAGACTGCCCAGGGTCTCACCAAATGCACCGATATCGATATCGGCCACCACCGCGCCCTCACCCCGATTGTCAAGGCCGGGCTGCAATGTAACAAATTCACGAACCGGGTCCCTGGCCAACCACCAGCCCAGGGAGAGTACTCCTGCCAAAACCAGCAAGCCAGTCACAATATTTATCCTGTCCAACTTCAACTCACTAACAATTAACGCTTTTCTACATCATATACATATAAGACCTCAGCGTGTCTCACAAATAACTTCTTATTAAAAATGGCCATATGAGCCCAGTAGGGGCCCGACCGGCTTTCCAGCTTAAATTCACTGATCAATTTAAACCCTTCAGTTGATGGTTCCACTAGTCCTATATGCCCCTGCTTCTCTTCAAAAATATAAAGCAAACCATCGGCATAGATAATGGAACCTTTGTTGTACCATTTTTCTTCCCACATCACCTTTCCGGTATCCCACTCCTGGCATACCCAGTTGCCATTTCCGTTGTTGATCCAGTTTGCACCGTAGAGGTAACCATCAAGCAGAACAATGCCTCCATGGTGTGTATCAAGAGCACCATTGTGCCATTTCACCTTGGCGGATTTACCATCGTCCGAAAGCTTTAACATAACTCCCTGTGCATCATAACCGGAGGTAGTAAAAATCTCCCCATTATGGAAAATAGGTGTGTTGGTATTGTTCCTTCGCCCATCAAACCCGTATTCCGTAGTCAGATCAACTTTCCAGAATACCTCACCACTTTCAGGATCAACCGCCAAAATATCCTCGCTGGTGGTGATCAGAATCATCCTGGTGCCATTATGCTCAATAAGCATGGGTGAGACATAGGACCTTACACCTCCCTGGGGCTCAGACTCCCACAACAGAGTACCATCCATTTTATCCAGGGCTACCACGGCGGTTCTCTCTCCCGTCGGTGAGGATATCACAGCTTTTTCGGTAAGCAGGAGTGATTCTGTCATCCCCCAGCGGTGGTATTCCCCTTCAAACTCCTTATGTGTATCCTTTTGCCAGATGATCTCTCCCGACTCTGCATCCATGCAGACTATCGTTCCCAGACCGCCCATAATGTAGATGCGTCCATCTTCGATGGTGGGAGTATTCCTGGTCTCAGGAAAGGATCTGTCCCATGCACGTCCGTAAACAGTCTCCCAGAGAATATTTCCATCCATATCAAGCTTGGTCAGCACATCGAGCTCGTCCCTTTTGCCACTCATATAGATCATCTCATCCACAACCATTGGAGAAGAATATCCGTTGGCAAGTCCTTCTTTTTTCAAAAGCAGTGTAGGTCCATCCTCCGGCCAGCTCTTCTCTAAGCCGCTATCGGGATACTTCCCATCCCTGTTAGGTCCCCGCCACTGGCCATCCTGTGCCTTAAGTTCCAGACCCGTTAACACCAGCATCACCAATGCAGTTATAGCAATACGATTTATATAGTTTTCCATAATCATCATCTTTTTTAACTTTGACTTGCTTAATGCCACTAAGGTTTAAGCTTATAGCCAAGTAAAACATCACCGTGCCTCACCAGCATCATCTGGTTGTAAATGGTAGGCCGTGCCCAGTGCGGGCCTGCTCCTTCGCTTACCCGGAAAGAACTAATCACCTCAAACGCTTCCGGATCGGCTTTTACCAGCGCCATATGTCCCCGTTTCTCTTCCTGGCAATAGAGCATGCCGTCGGCATAAAGAATAGGACCCTTGGTATGAAAATCGGCTATCCACTTAATCTCCCCGGTATTCCAATTCATGCAAATCCATTTGCCATCATTTCGACCGGTGAAATTGGAACCATAGAGATAGCCTTCAACAAGAACTACACCCATGTTCTGGTTATCGAAGGTCTGGTCCCTGTATTTTTCGGAAACAGATTTGCCATCAGGGGCTATTTCCAACATGACAGAGGGTACATCCCAGCCATTTGAGATCCACAAACAGGAGTCTTTATAGACGGGTGTATTAGCCAGTATGGTAGCGTTTTCATGTGCTTCACTCAGGAAATTGTATTGGTAATCCCAGAGAATCTTTCCATTTTCGGGATCCACCCCAATCATATGGGTCTGCGAGGATGCAATCACAAACTCTTTTCCACAGTGTTCTATTAGGATGGGGGACATATTGGAACGGTTTGCTCCGATGGGTTTCGATTTCCAAACCAAGGCACCAGTCATTTTATCCAGGGCAATGGCCATGGTGGATTCGCCGGCCGGGGTAGTAATCACTTTATCTCCCACAAGCAAAACCGATTCAGAAACTCCAAACATATCCCACCGCGAATCATACTCCTTATGTATATCAACACTCCAGATTATTTCACCTGTTTCTGCATGAAAGCAGACCATCTGGTCCTTCCCGCTTAACAAATAAACCCGATCATCTTCCACTGTGGGAGTACCTCTTGTTTCGGGGTAGGACTGGTCCCAGCATGGGCCAATCGATTTCTGCCAAATAATATTTCCCTGCAGATCCATTGCCGTCAGGAACTCATAGGAATCTTTGATCCCGGTCACATAGATCCTCTCACTGGTGGCCACTGCAGAGGAAAAGCCTCTGCCAATTCCTTTTGTAAGGAACAATACTTCAGGGCCATCCTCCGGCCACTCCTTTAACAACATGGTATCCGGGTAAATCCCATCCCTGTTGGGGCCGCGCCATTGCACATCCTGGGCTCGAAGCTCGAATCCAGTGCTAAGCAATACCATTACAAGCAGAACTAATATGCTTCTATTCATTCCTTCAATATTGGGGCTTATTTTACTTTATAGGCTATCAGGGCTCTGCCGTGCCTCACATAGAGTATGCCATCGTAGATGACCGGATGCGCCCAGTGCTGTTCAGTGCCCAGGGCCACCTTTGTCTTGCTCACCACCTTAAATCCTGTTGGGTCGGGAGTGACCAGGGCCAGCTCGCCCCGCTGACTGTAGCAATAAAGCATGCCGTCAGCATAAATCACTACGCCATGACCAATCTCCTGGGAGGTATATTTCTCCTCGCCGGTCTTCCAATCCAAACAGCTCCATACCCTGCTATCGCCAGAGCCATAGATGTAGCCATCCACCAGAACAGCAGCACCCATCCGGCTATCCATGTTTTTATGCTTCCACTTGAGCTTGGCCGAGTTTCCATCGGGAGATAGCTCCAGCATGCCTCCACCTTGTCCATATCCACTCAGATAGAACAGGCCTCCTTCGTCATAGATGGGCGTATTGGGATGTACCGACCACTCGTTAGGCTGGTGCTGTTTCCATAACATTTTGCCAGTTGTGGCATCAAATCCCATCAAATGAGATTCGGAATGGGTAGCAAGCAACTTTCTTCCATTATGCTCAAAGAGCAGGGGGGTACAATATGCGGTCAGTTCCCCGTTTCCGGGAGAACTCCAGATCAGATCGCCAGTATGACGATTCAGCGCCACAAGATTATTCTTTTTTCCTCCGGGTGTAATGTAGAGAACCTTCCCATCAACCACAGGAGTCTCATTCATCCCCCACTGGATAATTGAACCATCAAAATCCTTAAAGAGATCCTTGGTCCAGAGTATATCTCCCGTTTCATTGTCGAAGCAGTATAATTTACCCAAACCACTAAGAAGGTAGATTTTATCTCCCACAATGGTAGGTGTACCACGGGTGCCATAGAAACTCTCTGTGAATTCAGGACCGTACTCTATTTTATATACCAGCTTTCCTTTCTGGTCTAACTTAAATAGATAACCCATATCACTGATCATGCCAGTGGTATAGACAAATCCCTGATCTACAATAGCAGAAGAGTGACCCTGTCCAAGATCTGTAAGGGACCAGATTATCTCCGGGCCACCGGCAGGCCACTGCTTTAACAATCCGGTTTCGGGATAATGTCCATCACGTGAGGGTCCCCTCCAGATGGTAGGCTCCTGTGTAAATCCATCGCTTAGTAGGGTACATATGGCTATTATTGCAATTAATTGCTTCATTATCATATATTTAGGTATGTCACACCAGATATCCGTCCAAAAATACTACTAATCACCCTTAAAATGTGGTGTTAGGGCCCTTTCGGCGGTTATTCAGAATGAATCTAATGAGGCTGGTTTTCTTAGCTTATACTATTGTCTTTCTGGATGTTATCATAAAGGAAGAAAAGTGTTCCGCTTTGCAATTATGCAATTTTTGGGTAACCTGTTTGTATTATAAGCGTATATTATTATAAATTTGGCTTCTAACTTTTTTACATAATAATAGCCAGATCATCCTAAATCCTTTATTTAAATTGAAATGACGACTAAGGCACATTATGCTGTAATCGCAGGAGAACTTGCCCCTGGCGCCAGGGTCTCTGACGAACAATTCAGCAAGATCCCGGATCTGATCAGAGCCTCCTTCCAGGCTGTAAACCGTCTGGTCCCAAAAGAAAGCAAGCTCAAATATGAGATTATCAGGATGGATGAATTTCTAGCGCTTTCTGAATCGCCGCTACACTCCATGCGATCAATGATCATGTTATTTAGTGCCTTCCGCTTTCTGTCTTATAAAGAACTGTCAGAGCGATTGGACCTCAGGATGTGTGAGGGAATCGGACCGGTAGAGTTTGCGCAGGATCATTTGAGGGAATCGGATGGAACTGCCTTCCGTAAAGCTTCAAGCGGCATAGGGATGATGAAACGACATCAGCGAATTTCCATTACCTCACCTGCAAAAGCATTGAATGAAGAGTTCGCTCTAAGCTGCAGTTTTATGGATATTCTGATTCATGACTGGTCGGATGAACAGGCCGAGGCAATGTTTCTGAACCTGACAGGAAAAAACCAGATGGAGATTAGTCAGATGCTGGGCATTTCCCAGCCAGCTGTTAACAGAAGACTTAAGGCAGGCCATTTCGATACCGTCCGCAAGTTTATCATGCGTTTTGAATACCTGTTAAATCCGGAAAGCCAGATATGAAAATAGTCCATTGGATCATATTAGGGCTTGTGATTGTCCTGGCTACCTGGTTCATTTACCAGACCAGGGATACCCAACCCAGGATCGACACCACAATCGATCTGAACTGGAGATTCATTCAGGGTGATCCAAATGGTGCGTCTCAGCCTGGATACAATGACTCCAACTGGAAGTACCTGTCCCTGCCGCACGACTGGATGGTTGAACAAGGGGTAAAGCAGGAGAATCCATCCGGAACAGCAGGCGGATTCTATGAGGGAGGAATTGGATGGTACCGGAAAACCATGGACCTGAGTGAATATAATAACAAAGAACAATTCTACCTGCTTTTTGAAGGTGTAATGATGAATGCGGATGTCTTCTTCAATGGAACACACCTTGGCAGGCAGGCTTACGGATATTCCAGCTTCTATCATGATATTACTGAATTGGTCCGAAAGGATACCCTTAATGTGATTGCCGTTAGAACAGATTGTAGCAAATTACCTATGGATCGTTGGTATTCGGGAGGAGGGATCTACAGACATGTAAGGCTTATCGCTACCAGTTCTTTGCATATGCAACTATGGGGAGAGGCTGTAAGTTCAGTGATTGACAGTAGCGGCCGGGCAAGGCTGGATATAGCTCTTGATTTTTTAAACAACAGCAGGAAAAACCGGCGATTCGAAGTTTGGTACGACATCGTGGGCCCGGGTGGGAAGCTTGTAGCCGATGGAAAAAGCAGTGAGTATGTGGATCGGGAAGGTAGTGGACGTGCATCCAGGTCTTTCATTATTGAAGACCCACTGCTCTGGTCACCAGAATCACCAGATCTTTATACGGTGCATTGCTACCTGATGGACAGGAACAAAAAGCTGGATCATGTAAGTATTCAGCACGGAATCCGGTCAGCCAAATTTGATCCCAACCGGGGTTTTGTACTAAACGGAAAGAAAGTGGTACTGAAGGGAGTATGTTTGCACCACGATGGCGGGGAACTTGGAGCCGCTGTTCCACTGGAG
Source organism: Bacteroidota bacterium (assembly GCA_003648635.1). GTDB lineage: Bacteria > Bacteroidota > Bacteroidia > Bacteroidales. Next base: position 16,613 of record QMPQ01000046.1, read on the forward strand.
AGCTGGAAAAGAAGGTTTGAGTTATTAAAGGAGTTGGGAGTCAATGCACTGCGACTGGCACACAATCCACATGCCCCGGAAGTACTTGACCTTTGCGATCGCATGGGCTTTTTGGTAATTGATGAAATGTATGATAAATGGGAGCAGCCCTGGAATGGTGCTGCAGAGGACCAGAGCCTGGAAATGAGCTGGGAGCGCGATCTGGCTGGCTTTATACGGCGCGACAGGAACCATCCCTCGGTAATCCTCTGGAGCCTGGGCAATGAAACTCAGGAGCAGCTCTATATTCCTTCGGATGGAATATCCTTGTATAGCAGGATGAAAGAGCTTGTGCATTCAATTGATTCAAGCAGGATGGTTACCGTGGCCCTTCACCCTGGCGATGATAAAGGCTTTTTTGAGGTCCCTTCGAGCATGATGCATGTATCACCAGTTGTATCCTATAATTATCGGAGCGATTCTTTCAGGACCTGGCATGCACAGTATCCCGAGCTGGTATTCATTGCCACTGAAACCAAGGCATACGGAACCCAACGAAAAGAGGATTACCAGGTGATCGACTACAATGATAATTCATGGAACGATATGGATCCTTTTGTGGCCGGTCAGTTTATCTGGGCGGGCATCGATTATCTGGGCGAATCGGCAGGATGGCCCGATCGTGGATTGAGAAACGGCCTGATGGAAACCAATGGCTTCATTAAACCCCATGCCTGGTATATTGCCTCACGCTACAGGGAAGATCCCCTGGTAAAACTAACAGTTAAAGATTCGCTGTTTGCCGATTCGCTTAACCATCTTACAAGCTGGCAAACAAGCTGGGTGGGTGCCCCCCTGGTGGACCACTGGAGTTTCAAACACGATACACGGGATAAAGAGGTCGTAGTCTTTACCAACTGCAATCAGGTGGTAATCGAACTAAATAAGAAACTTATTCATACCCTGAACAGGGATGCTTATCCGGACGGTGTGATAAAAGCCAGGGTTCCATACGAGAGCGGCGAGCTGGTTGCCCATGCATTCTACACAGACGAAAGTGGTGAGCAGCAGCAGGTATCTGACACCCTCAATTCATCCTTCACTCCCTATGCGCTTGCCATGAATCCTGATCGCAGGCAGCTGGATGAAAACAATCGCATCGTCCATATAACCACAAGCGTTGTAGACAGCACAGGGGAACTCAATCCTCATAGCAATCACATGGTCAACTACCAGCTGGAAGGCCCGGGAAAGATCAGGGTCATTGACAACGGCGATCTGGCGGATCAGACTCCATACGGTTCCAGCTCTAAAAAGATACGAAAAGGGAAACAGCTATTGATTCTCCAGGCAGGCAGCGAACCGGGCGACCTGGTCGTAAGTGCAAGTGCTGATGGACTCAAGCCCTCCAAGGTAAAGATCAAATCTAAAGATTAAACTATCTGATGATGGATAAGCGTTTCGGACCAACCCTGGTATTGATTCTGGTGATTTTCTTCATCCTTGTCTATGCAGGCAGCCTGGCAACCGTATTTATAAAAGAAGGCTTGGGAGTCTTCTGGACCCTGGTCCTGCTGATAGTTCCACTGGTGATTATAATTGCTCTGATAAGCGTCTACATCGAACGCATCAAAGAGATCGATGAAGAAGAGAAAGACGACCTCAACCAATACTAAAATTCTTCTCCAGGATCTCACCCTCCTTGAACCTGTAGGTGGTGGAGGCATTGGAATTGGTATCCAGGTCGACGAGAATAAACTCATGGTCGGGAAAGGAGTTGGTTGCTTCTTTCACCTGACTGATCACCTTGTCGCTCGACTCCATAACGATGGTAGCGGAGTAGATCTTTCCTCCTCCTGTCTTGAATACATAATCGGTATGCTGCTCCATTCCAAAGGTGTGGTGAACATGGAGCTGAAACTCCTCTTCGAGGACCTCAACTGATTTAACACTTATGGCTCTCATGTGCATAAATTTAGTAAATTAAACACAAAATTGAAGTGTTATGGATAAGATGATCCCATTCTACAATACAGAAAACATCCCCGGTCAGAAATATGAGTTGATCAGCACTGTAAAAGGCTCCATGATCCAGTCCAAACACCTGGGCAGGGATATCGGGAACGCACTGAAATCTATTGTGGGCGGAGAACTCAGGGGTTACTCAGAAATGCTCAACGAGGCCAGGGCCATGGCCACCAAGAGAATGATGCAGGAAGCAGCAGGTTTGAACGCCGATGCCGTGGTGAATATCCGCTATACTACAAGTGCGGTGATGCAGGGAGCCGCAGAGATCCTGGTTTACGGTACAGCAGTTAAATTTGTTTAGTGCTGCGACTAATCCGAGGCCTTGATTCCAAAGGAGATAGTGGTGCCTTCGCCGGAGCTGCTTTCAATTCGCATCCAGCCATTATTGGACTGTACGATCTCCTGGCAAATTTTCAACCCCAGTCCGGATCCCTTTTCACCCCTGGTTCCGTTGGTAGAAACATGCGATTTTGAGTCAAGTAATTTGTTCAGAATTCCATCCGGAATGCCGATCCCTGTGTCTCGGATGGAAATTATCACCTCTCCATTATATTTCTTTGAAGAGATATAGATGCTACCCTTCTCAGGGGTGAATTTCATGGCATTGCTTACCAGGTTTCTGATCACGATATAGAGCTGATCCCTGTCAGCCTCAACATAGTGTTGTTCGTTTACATATACCTCCACCTTCAGATGTTTTTCCTTCAATCCGATGTTGATCAGCTCAAGGCTTTCATCAATCAGGTCCTTCAGTTTCACTCTAACCAGTGTAGCCTTGAGCTTCCCGGTTTGCGACCTTCCCCACACAAGCAAATTATCCAACAGATTGTAGGTGACCTCCGAGGAACTGGCCATCATCTTTAACAGCTCCTTCCGTTCCTTCTCAGAAATATCGGGATTGTCAATCAGCATCTCCAGGGCCTGCAGATTATACCCGATGGGGCCCCTGACATCATGGCCAATTATGGCAAACAGCCGGTTCCGGGAGTTCATGGCCTCTACCAGGTCGCGGTTGGTCGATTCCAGTTTAAGCTTTTGTCGCTCTAACTCGGTCGACATGGATTGTAGCTCGGTGGTCCGCTCCTCAACCAGGTCTTCCAAATGGTTCTTTACCTGGCTTACCTCCTCGGTAAGTTTCTGTGCTTTCTTCTGCAGGTAGTTACTTTTATCGGCAAAGATGTATGCATACACCAGGAGGTAAACAAACATGGTGTAATGTACCACATAGAAAGTTTCAATCACCTCAATCTCATTAAGCATGTCATTCAGGGTGCCAAAGAAGAGGATGAGCAAGCCCAGTGTATAGGCGGGGGCGTGACTTCTCCCACGTATCCAGGCCATGATGATCACATAAAGGAAAATCATGCTAACCAAGAGAAAGAAACCGAAGAAATAGGGAAAGGTAAAGGAGAAAAAACTGATGGGCGTAAACACAACAATTGCAATAAAAACACTAGATATCCACATAGATATCCTGTAGACCAGGTTTGGAAACTCAATGGGGAAAATCGAGCGGATCATTAAGATGAAAAAGGGAGCAAAAAAGTAAATATTGAGATAGTCCAGCCGGGCCGTGGTAAGTCCATTCAGATTCAAGGTGTCGAGCAAAGGGATCTCCACTATCATCACAACTCGCAATGCCATCAGGAAGCAGAGCAGGGAAAAATATAGCCTGTAATGTTCTGTTCGTATAAGGTAAAGACCCAGAAAATAGATGCCAATAATCAGGAAGGCCCCGATCAGGAAATGTCCCCTGAATAGCTCTTTTTGCCTGGATTCCTGCATCTGGCTAACTTTACCAATGGTAAGCCCACCAACAATACCACTAATCCTGTTGTCGAAATTAGAAACTCTGATCAAAAATTCAAGTTCCTGATCATTCACTGTGCCGATAATCAAGGGCCGGCTGTACCTGATCACAGTCTGGTACTTGTTGACCCCCGGAAATCCCAGGTAGTCGATCGCTTTTCCGTTTAAGAAATATCCTGAAGCTGAAAATACATCCTCAATTCTGAAGGCCAGCTCATCCACTTTTTCAGGCAACAAAATAATCAGCCTGTAGGTGGCAAAACCAAAGCGCGTCACTTCGGGATGCTCATTTCTCAACTGGGTCCAGGTACCGGGAACTTGTACATAGATCATTTCCCCGCTATCACCTTTCAGAGCTGGACTTAACATCTGGTTCCAGTAGAATTCATACTCCCCATCAAGTTCCACGGGGCCATTGCTTAGAAAGTCATATTCCCTCAGGTCCAGGACACCTTTTTGAACCAAAGGTTCCTCTTGCGCATGGACATTCGATAGCGTACATACAGCTAAGACAAACAGATATGTAACGGTCTGAATCCTCATGGCATAATGATCATATAAAGTTATGCTTTTTCTTGAATGATTGGATGTTTTTTTCGCTTAAGAAGTGCCGAAATTACAAGAGCAAGTGTAATAATAAACATCCCTGCGATTGTAAGTGCCTGTGGTTGCTCTGCTGGCAAGATTATCCAGCTTAGAAGGTCTCCAAACTGAGCGATCACAAATTTCCACAGGTTCAAATCAAGAGCCTTAATTTCAGGTCTTTTTTACAGGATACTCCAGATGTATATACCGATGCCCGCAAGCA
>QMPQ01000047.1 GCA_003648635.1 Bacteroidota bacterium
AATTCCTTTGGTTTAAGGTATACCACTGAAGAAGTTAGAAAGAATCTCTTATATGCGATTATTTATAAATAGGGATACCATTATATCATGAGAAAGATACTTAGCTTACTAAAAAGCATATGGGTTTTTAATTTTCTCAGACGGCTATATTTTGCATCAAGATATTTCAATAAGAAATACCTTGAATTTTTTAAATGGGGCCTAACTTCAAAAGAGGATACGAATTTTACATATCATTTGACGCAGGATATTATAGCTTATTTAGCCCATACAATAGCTGTAGTGACAAAATTGAACTATTCTCAAATAATTGAATACATTGAGGAGGTTCATTCAGATGATACCTTAAGGGGAACCATTCTATCCGCTATTGAAGATTCAAGAGAGAAAAGATTTGCAGATAAGAAATTCCTTTTAAGCATTGGTATCCTGGAGCAGGAATTGGGATATCATTTAAAGAAAATGAACAGGAATCAAAGTAGAACCTGAAAGGCCATAACATATTGACAATTAGTGATATAATATTGATTGATACCACAGTGCAGGAGAAGAACATTGAGAAATGCAGGGATATTGCAAAACAAGAAAGTGTTATATTGCGTCAGAGTTATAAGCGTACATTGAAGCGGCTGATGATTGATCAGCGTTTTCGTGAGCATCCCAAGAGGCGTAAGAGGGCCAATGCAGCAGCCAGAAGGATCAAGGCAGAAACTATTGTTTTGTGCCGATATGTACATGGAACCTTTGTACACTACCCAAATATTAAAATCTGGAGCCAAGAAAACCAATGGGTTTTTCAGACTTAACTAATTAACCAACAATGCGTAAATCCCGTATTTTCTTAATTTTAAATGTGAACCAATGAATAATATCAATAAAATATTGATCCTCGCTCCACATACGGATGATGGCGAATTTGGATGTGGAGCTAGTATTGCTAAGTTCATCAAAGAAGGCAAGGAGGTATACTATGCAGCCTTCTCTCTTGCGGAGGAATCTGTCCCGCCCCAGTATCCCAAGAACATTCTTGAAGATGAAGTAATAGAAGCAACAAAGGCACTTGGGATTCTGGAAGAACGGTTAATTATATTCAGATATAAAGTCAGGCACTTTGCTTATCATCGCCAGGAAATTCTTGAGGATCTGGTTAAACTGAGCAGGGATTTGGATCCTGATTTGGTTTTCATGCCGACGCTCAAGGATATTCATCAGGATCATACAACTATAGCCATAGAAGGTTTACGCGCATTTAAGAAAACGACTATTTTATGTTATGAGCTGCCATGGAATAATCTGACTTTCACTACCTCATGCTTTATAAATGTAGAAGAGGAGCATTTGCAGGTGAAATTAAACGCACTGGATTGTTACAACTCCCAAAAAGGTCGCTCCTACGCATCAGAAAGTTTTATAAGGAGTCTGGCCATTACACGCGGGACCCAGATTGGAGTGGGGCTAGCTGAGGCATTTGAAGTATTGCGTTGGGTAATAAGATAAACAGCTATGGAACTTTTCGAAGACAAGGACAAAAACATCAGGATCAGTGCCAGATCAATAAATATTGGTCATGAAGTGAGTTTTGGGAACAATATATCCATTTCAGTTAAAGGAGATTTCTCTATTGGTGACCATAGCCGCTTGGGGAACAATGTTTCGATTCGTGGCAACAATATAAGATTTGGGAAACACCTGTTTCATTCACAGGGACTGCAGATAGGTGGTGGAGGAAGGCAACATCCTAATTCGGATTTCGAAATAGGAGATCGTTGTACCATCCATAACAATTTTATAAATGTTTGCGAGCCAATTAAGATAGGGAATGATGTTGGGCTGTCACAGGATGTAGCCATCATTACACACGGTTACTGGTTATCTGCCCTGGAAGGATACCCTGCAGTTTTTTCGGGGGTGACTATTGGGGATGGTGTTATAATTGGTTACAGGACAACTATTCTTATGGGTGTCGAGATAGGTGAAAACTGCGTGGTCGGCGCCAATTCAACTGTAACCAGAAGTATTTTGCAAAAGGGGATTTATGGCGGCACTCCAGCTAAATTTATTAAAGAAATTACACCATTAAATGAAGCAGACCAGATAAAAAAGACAGAGGAGATTATAGACAACTACAGAAAAATTGCTGAGTATCATGATTTGAAACCGGAGATAGAAATCAATTTTCCGGTGGTACGAATAGATGATTTCGAGGTGAATTTCCTTACTATGGAATATTCTGGAGAGGAAACAATAGTCACAGATGATTTCAGAGATTACGTTAGAAAATGGGGAATTCGGATATATACCCGGAGACCATTCATCAGTAATTTTACTTTTGATTAATAATTTGTTTAGATAGAATGAAGCAATTTGTAAGGCAGGTAAAAATAATCGGAACTGGTTCATATACGCCAGAAACCGTTTATTCAAATGAGTACATGGAGTCAATTGTTGATACTAAAGCTAAGTGGATTGAAGAGAAGTTAGGTATCAAAGAACGTCATATTGCTGCGCCAGATCAATCGACCAGTGATCTTGCAGGGAATGCTGCTGAAAGAGCAATTGAAAATGCTGGCCTGACAAAAGATGAGATTGATCTGCTTATTGTGGCAACAGCAACCCCAGATCGTCTTGCTCCATCAACAGCCACAATTGTTCAGGATAAAATCCAGGCGTATAATGCTGTGGCATTTGATATTGCTGCTGTATGCTCCGGGTTTTTGTATGCCATGTCAGTAGCTTCTCAGTACATAGCCAGTGGCGTATACGATAATGTACTGGTTATAGGAGCCGATACCTTTTCCAGAATCACCGACTGGTCCAGCAGAAATTCCATATTCTTTGGAGACGGAGCCGGCGCTGCAGTACTCACCCATGGAAATGGCGATGAGGGATTCATTGCTTTCCGCTTATATTCAGATGGTAGGGGAAGAAATAATTTCACCGTTCCTGCTGGTGGATCTGAACATCCTGCCACTGAAGAGACTATAAAAGAGGGCATGCATTACTTCCAGATGAACGGACGTGCGGTTTATGATACAGGGACAGAGGTGCTCCCAATTGCCATTAACCAGGTGCTATCTGATACAAATCTCTCCATTTCGGATATTGATCTTATGATCCCACATCAGCCAAGTATTGCTATTTTGCAAAAAACGGCTGAAATCATTGGTTTGCCATTTGAAAAGGTTATGACCAACATGAGTAAATATGCAAATACTGCCGGAGGTACGATTCCTATTTTGCTGGATGAAACTAACCGTGCTGGGAAATTGAAAAAAGGAACTACAATATTATTTGCAGCTGTAGGGAGTGGATGGACATATGGAGCTTCAATTATGAAATGGTAAGGGAAGGACTATGAAAATAATTACTGGTGTTTCAGGGAGTATTGGGAGATTACTATTTGACCATTATAGTAGATCAGATAATTCTACCATTGGTACATATAATAAGAACAAACCAGAGGTTGATAGGGATGATAGAGTCTTCCAGGTCGATATTTCTGATTACAGGCAAGTATCAGATTTTATTGAAAGACTAAAAACTGATCTGAAAGAGATTTGCCTGATTAATTGCGCTTCAATTGTATATGATTCCTTTGCTCATAAATCCAATCCGGAGCAATGGAAGGAAGTGATTGACACCAATCTTACAGGCACATTTTTCATGATCCGCGGTCTCTTACCCTTTATGCGTGATCAGGAATATGGAAGAATTGTCAATCTTTCCTCTGTTGTAGCACAAACCGGGGCTATTGGAACCACTGCATATGCAGCTTCAAAAGCTGGTTTATGGGGACTTTCAAAATCTATGGCTATTGAAAATGCCAACAAAAACATTCTTATTAATTCATTGAACCTGGGTTATATGGATACTGGAATGACAGACCGTATACCAGAGGAATTGCGATTAAATATTCGTAACAAGATCCCACTTAAGAAGTTTGGCTCACACGAGGAAATCATTCATGCAATTGACTATTTACTAGCTTCAAGTTATGTAACGGGAACATCCATCGATATTAATGGAGGCCTTTTCTGATCTATATTTCATGGAGCTTATTCTGTGCTCTCCCGGGGGTTCCCTGTCACCCTTGAATAGGCGTAGAACCCGGCACCACCCAGTAAGAGCAACAAGACCAACCAGGATCCCGCCAGGGAAATCTTTTCTCCTTTTTCGAAAGGTTCAAAAATGAATTCAAACTCAACAATATGTGTTCCCGCATCCACCGGCAGGGCACGTAATATGTAGTTGGCCCTTAAATGCGGAACCGGCTCGCCGTCGATGCTTGCCTTCCAGCCTCCTTCATAATAGATATCGGAAAAGACCACCAGTGAACTTTGATCCAGACTTACTTCATAGCGCATATGGTTTGGCCGGTATTCTGTCAGTTCCACTGTTCCGGAAGCTTCTTCATGCCTGAGATTCTCCGGTACCAGCGCTTCAAACCTCTTGTCCACGATGGCCACCCTGCTAAGATCTGTATTTGCAAGTGCCAGGTACTCCTCATCGGCATTTTCAACCAGTTTGATATCATTCACCAGCCAGCCATGGCCCATGGCATGCGAATTTCTGAGGGGCTGGGAGGATGGATTCAGGATAAAATACTTGGTATTAATCATGTTCAGAACCTGTTGTTCAGCCAGGACAGAATCCAGCTGTACAGAGCTTGGTTGCGCATTCAAAACCCCAATGATGTTCTGAAAACCCTGTGACAGGTATATATTAATCAGATCCTGGTACCTCCTCATTTTTATGCCGTGATATCCTCCAATGGATTTATGGTGGTAGGAGGTGGTACCATCCGCCCAGGGGTTTACAGTCAGGTTGGCTACCCGGTAATGGATGTCCGGATCCTGAAGGATAAGCTCATCGGCCGTGGTCATGGCCATGGTGCTTTCCTGTTGTCTTTTGGATACGAAATTATCCTTGTTCAGGTAACGTTGGTCAATTAACCAGAGGTCCAGCGTGACAAGCAACGCAAGCCCTGCCAGGAACCAGGCCATTTTCAGCTTCTTGCTGGCAAAGTACCAGGTAAGTACAAAGGCCAGTGAAATAAGTATAAAGCTGCGGATGGCATCGTGCCTGAAAATGTAAATCCTTGCTGCCTCCAGTTCGTCCATAAACTGTCTGAACTGAGTTGCATACTGGACATTTGCCTCCTGTAGCTGCTGATTAAACATCAGTTCCTCCCGCTCCGTAAAGAAGTTAAACAGGCCGGGGATCAGGAAAAATATCAGGGAAAGTCCCCCGGTAAGCCCAAAGGCCATCAGGAACTGTTTCCTGTTTTCCAGGATCAGATCCGGTTCCTTCAGAATCCGGTCTATGGCCAGAAAGGCCAGAAGCGGGATGTTGAAACAGACAATGACCAGGGTCATCTCTACAGTCCTGAACTTGTTATAAAATGGAACATGATCCAGAAAGAAGTTGGAAAGTGCCGGGAAATTACTGCCCCAGGCCAGCATAATGGAGAGCAGGCTACTGATGATTATCCACCAGCGCATGGGGCCTTTGATAAGCAAGAGCCCCAGCACAAAGAAAAATACCACAATGGCACCCGAATAATTATCGCCCGCCGTGGATGCCTTTGCTCCCCAGTACTGGTTCGATCCGGCAACAGTCTCCTTAAGTTGCGGACTCACTTTTTCCATGGCTTTTTCATTTCCACCCAGGGCTCCGGTTCTTCCTCCGGTCATAAAGGGAATCATCAGCGAGAAGGTTTCTGCCTTTCCATAGCTATAGCTCAGGGCATAATCCCTGTCAAGGCCAGAGGTCTGGTTCTCCGGATTTGCAGTAAGCTCAGGCTTTCCCCTGATACTCTGTTTGGAGATCTCGTAATTAGTCCAGAAAGTAGATATGTTGGGAAGCAGTGCCAGCAGCGCTACGATCAAAAGTACTCCGGAGGCGGTCATAAATTTCCGCAACTGTTTTTCGATGATGGCGAACACTCCTTTGGAGAGGACGATGATGACCGATAATAGCACCAGGTAGTAGGTAATCTGTAGGTGGTTGTAGTATAATTCGATCCCCAGTCCCAGCATGAAAATAAGTCCCCCAACCAGGTACTTACCTCTGTAGGTTAGCAGAATTCCTGCCACAACCGGCGCCATAAATGCAATGGCGTAAGCTTTGCTGATGTGGCCCGGTTCCAGGATGATCAGGTTGTAAGAGGAGAACGCAAATGCAATGGCTCCAATGGCACTTAGCCATGGAGAGACACGAAGGGTAAGCAGCAAAATATAAAAACAGGCCAGGTAGGCAAAGAGAATGGCGATGGGATTGGACATTCCGGCTCCAAAGCGAGTCACTTTAGCTATTTCTCTGAATATGGTTGTTCTTGCCCCGGTTGGACCCACATGAAAGGAGGGCATCCCCGAAAATAATGAATTGGTCCACTGGGAAGATTCACCTGTTTCGTCCTGATAGGCCGTTAACTCCTGTCGTACCCCTTGAGACTGGTTCATGTCGTGCTGAGATAGCACCTTTCCATCCAATACAGGGCTCATATATGCCAGGGCCAGAGCCAGGAAGCCAAGTAGAATAATCAGGTGCGATTTGGCAAACTTCGTCAGGGATTCGATCAGAGCATCTTTCATAATCAGATTTTATTCGGCAATGGTTTCAAAGAGTTTTCTCATACTCACCTTCTCCTGGATGATCTCCTGGAGCTTGGTCCAATGGATGCGATCCTGTTTCATGCTGTCCCGGTGACGGATGGTTACGGTATCGTCTTCCAGGGTTTGATGATCTATGGTAATACAAAATGGAGTTCCGATTGCATCCTGCCTCCGGTATCTTTTCCCAATGGAGTCCTTCTCCTCGTACTGACAGTTAAATTCAAACTTCAGTTCATGCATAATCGTGCGTGCTTTCTCGGGAAGACCATCCTTTTTGGTCAGCGGGAAGACCGCCAGTTTTACAGGCGCCAGAGCGGGGGGCAGTTTCAATACCACCCTGGAGTCGGTTGATCCGTCCTCCTTGGTGATGGTCTCTTCAGAATAGGCTGCAGATATTATCTGGAGGAACATCCTGTCCACGCCAATGGAGGTTTCAACCACAAAGGGGACATAGTTCTTGTTGGTTTCCGGATCGAAATACTGCAGTTTTTTCCCGGAGTATTCCTGGTGACTTTCCAGGTCGAAGTCGGTGCGGGAATGAATTCCCTCCACTTCTTTAAATCCAAAGGGGAATTCGAATTCAATATCGGTGGCTGCATTGGCATAGTGGGCCAGCTTATCATGATCGTGGAAGCGATATTTCTCATCTCCGAATCCAAGGGCACGGTGCCACTTCATGCGGGTCTCTTTCCAGGTCTCGAACCATTCCAGTTCACTTCCCGGGGGGACAAAGAATTGCATTTCCATCTGTTCAAATTCACGCATTCTGAAGATGAACTGCCTGGCCACAATCTCATTTCTGAAGGCTTTCCCTATCTGTGCAATCCCAAAGGGAATCTTCATCCTGCCTGATTTTTGTACGTTCAGGTAGTTCACAAAGATGCCCTGGGCTGTTTCGGGGCGCAGGTAAATCTTGTTGGCGCTCTCGGAGGTAGAGCCCATTTCGGTTGAGAACATCAGGTTAAACTGTCTCACATCGGTCCAGTTCTTTGATCCGGATATGGGACATACGATCTCTTCGTCCACAATGATTTGCCTCAGCTCCACCAGGTCGGAATCGTTCAGGGCCTTCACAAAACGCCCATGCAACTTGTCCAGTTTTTCCTGGTTGGCCAGCACCCTCGGGTTGGTGCTGACAAACTGGGCTTCGTCGAAGGAGTCTCCAAAGCGCTTTTTTGCCTTCTCCACCTCTTTTTTAATCTTGGCCTCATATTTGGCCATCTGATCTTCAATAAGCACATCGGCCCGGTAACGTTTTTTGGAGTCCTTGTTGTCGATAAGCGGGTCGTTAAAGGCATCCACATGTCCCGATGCTTTCCAGATGGTGGGGTGCATAAAGATGGCAGAGTCGAGTCCCACCACATTTTCGTGCAGCCGGACCAGTGAGTCCCACCAGTATTTTTTGATGTTGTTCTTCAGTTCAACGCCGTACTGTCCGTAATCATAAACAGCAGCCAATCCGTCATAAATTTCACTGGATTGAAATACATATCCATACTCCTTGCAGTGGGCTACCAACTTCTTAAAGAGATCCTCCTGGGCCATTGATTCTTCAATTTTTAATTAACAGAATCACAAAAGTACATGAAAAAGGGTTATTTCCTATATTTGTTCCTAAATAAGAGGGCAAGCTTCATGGATAAAAAGTATGATTTTCTGGTAATTGGCTCCGGGGTCGGGGGAATGAGTTTTGCGTTGAAAGCTGCAGAGCACGGTACCGTCTGCATGATTTCCAAAGCGGAGATGGATGAGACCAATACCCGCTATGCGCAGGGAGGGATCGCTGCAGTAACTTATGAGCCCGACAGCTATGAGAAACATGTGAAAGATACCCTGGTGGCCGGGGATCATCTATGCAATGAAGAGGTTGTGAAGATGGTTGTAAGAGAGGCACCCGAACAGATCAGTGAGATGATCCAGTGGGGCACAAAATTTGATAAGCAGAGTAGCGGGAAATATGACCTTGCCCGGGAGGGAGGGCATTCCGAACACCGGATTCTACACCACAAGGACAATACGGGACAGGAGATCCAGCGCGCTCTTTCGGTACAGGTACGGAAGCACCCAAAAATTGAGCTGCTTGAGAATCATTTTGCAGTGGACCTGATCACGCAGCACCACCTGGGCAAGCTGGTCAAGCGTCATCTGACCGATATCGAGTGCTACGGCGCTTATGTATTAAACCTGGAGACAGAACAGGTGCACAGGATTCTTTCAAAAACAACCTTGCTTGCCTCCGGGGGAGCTGGTAATCTCTATTCCACCACCACCAACCCAACCATTGCCACCGGCGATGGAGTGGCCATGGTATACAGGGCCAAGGGCATTATTGAAAACATGGAATTCGTACAGTTTCACCCCACCTCCCTCTACAATCCGGGTGAATCTCCCTCTTACCTGATCACTGAGGCCATGCGCGGCTATGGCGGAATTCTTCGCAATCAGCTGGGTGAGAAATTCATGAATAAGTACGACTCCCGCGGAAGTCTGGCTCCCAGGGATGTGGTGGCCAGGGCCATTGATAACGAAATGAAGGTCCACGGACATGAATTTGTCTATCTGGATACCACCCACCTGAGTGGCAGTGAGCTGAAGGCGCATTTCCCAAATATTACAGAGAAATGCCACTCGCTGGGCATCAACATCACCAGGGACCTGATACCGGTAGTGCCCGCAGCCCATTATATGTGTGGTGGGGTGAAAGTGGATATGGATGGTCAGACCTGGATCAAAAGGCTCTATGCAGTGGGGGAAGTTTCTTCCACCGGACTTCATGGAGCAAACCGGCTCGCATCCAACTCGCTGATAGAGGCAATTGTTTATGCCGACCGGGCAGCAAAACATGCAGTACAGCACGCTCCAGAATGCAAGTATGCCGATCAGATTCCTACATGGGATGATGCCGGCACCACCCATCCTGAAGAGATGGTGCTTATCACACAAAATCTGAAAGAGGTCAAACAGATCATGAGCAATTATGTGGGAATTGTCCGTTCCGACCTCCGTTTGGAAAGGGCCACAGCCAGGCTGGAGATCATTTATCGGGAAACCGAGGAGCTTTATAAAAAATCTAAGGTCTCCCTGCGGATTTGTCAGTTGCGTAACCTGATTAACGTTGGTTACCTGGTTATCAAAATGGCCCATGCCCGTAAAGAAAGCAGGGGACTGCACTATAACCTTGACTATCCCAGGCGCGGCAATCAGGATTAAGTGCCTTACTTATCCCAGAAGCCACCGGCTATCTCCGGTCGCTCATCACCATATTGCTCCCTTATCTGTTCCAGCAGCGAAAAAATCTCGTCCACATCCAGGGTGGTGAGCAGTTTCAGACGCATCTCTTTGAAATGTGGTAGCCCTTTGAAGTAGTTGGAAAAGTGCCTGCGCATTTCATAAATTCCAACCGGTCCTTCTTTTAATTCCAGTGATTTTTCAAACTGCATTCGGGCCATCTCGACCTTTTCTGCCACGGTGGGTTCTGGCAGCAGCTCCCCTGTAAGCAAGTAGTGTTTGATATGTTTGAATAACCACGGTTTTCCTACAGCTGCCCGGCCGATCATTATGCCATCTACCCCGTATTGGTCAAAGGCCTGCCTGGCCTCCACCGCAGAGGTGATATCCCCGTTCCCCACAATGGGTATCTGCATCCTGGGATTCTTTTTCACCTCCCCAATTAAGGTCCAGTCGGCTGTCCCTTTATACATCTGGGCGCGGGTGCGTCCATGGATGGTGAGTGCGCTGATCCCCAGATCCTGCAGTTGCTCAGCCACCTCTACAATGATTTTATTGTTATCGTCCCAGCCCAGCCTTGTTTTAACGGTGACAGGAATGGGAGAGGCCTCTACAATGGCCCTGGTCATCTCCATCATCAGGGGGATGTTTGCAAGCAGGCCAGCCCCGGCTCCCCGGTTGGCGATCTTGCGTACCGGACAGCCATAGTTAATATCGATTACATCGGGTCTGGCTTCAACCGCCCTGTGGGTGGCCTCCACCATGGACTCCACAAGATGGCCATAGAGTTGAATTCCCATAGGTCGCTCGTAGTCATATATGTCCAGTTTCTTCACACTCTTAGCACCATCCCTGATAAGTCCGTCCGACGAAATAAACTCGGTGTACATCATATCGGCCTCAAATTTCTTGCACAGATATCTGAAGGAAGGATCGGTGATATCCTCCATGGGTGCAAGAAAAAGTGGCTGGTCTCCAAGATTGAGATCTCCTATGCGCATGGTGTAAAACTATTGTAGGAACTAAGTGTGCAAATTGCTTTCTTTGTGCCTTAAGTCCGCTCAAAATTACAAAAAATCATGCCGAAGAACGCATTACTTGCTGGATTGAGGCCTTCCGAGAAGTTTCTTTTCTCCGTAGTAATCCTGTTTATCCTGGGATTAGCCTTTCAATTCCTGGGTGCATTTCTGGCTGCATGGATATATGGTTTTAGTATTTCAGATGTTCTGGCACTGGGAGCTTATGATGACTCCCGCTATGTAGCAGCCTCAAAAATGATACAGATGCTTGGTTCTGTGGGGACCTTCATCATACCTGCATTTCTATTTTCCTACCTTTTTGATGGGGATTTCTTCTCTTACTACAAATTCAGGAATCCTACCGGGATGGCTCCCATGTTGCTGGTTATCCTGATGATGGTTTCGGTGATCCCCTTTATTAATTACATGGCCGAGATTAACCTGAAGATGGAGATACCCATAAGGGCGCTGGACCAGTTGCTTCGCACACTGGAGAGTACAGCGGAAGAGATGATGGTGGCTTTTACAGCCACCAAAAGCTTTGGCGGACTCCTGATGAACCTGTTGATGATTGGCGTAATCGCTGCAGTGGGAGAGGAGTTGATATTCAGGGGATTGATTCAAAGGTTAATGACCCAGATGATTAAAAACCCCCACCTGGCCATCCTGATCACTGCCCTGCTTTTCAGTGCCTTTCACTTTCAGTTTTTCTCCTTCCTACCCAGATTTGTACTTGGATTGGTCCTGGGCTACCTGATGTACTATGGACAATCAATCTGGTATCCCATTCTGGCCCACTTTGTGAATAATGCCATGGGGGTGATCTATTACTATTTCAATTCCAGGGGAAGTGCCGACGACATGCTTGAAGAGATTGGAACAAGTACACTGATCCCAGTAGCAGCGGTAATCAGCCTGGCACTATTTTTATTTTTCGTGGTACTCTGGTATTATCAGACAGAAAGATTTACTACCCGATCTCCTCAATCCGGGGAGATTGAAAAAGGGTAGCATTGCTTAATTCATTTTTCCTGAATACATAGATCAGACCGTATTCCCCGGCTTCTTCCCTGCGCATTTCTTCGGGAAGATCGCTATAAGTGTGTTCCACTTCGTTCCAGATCTGCTGAATCACACCATCTATCTGTGAGCGCCTTTCGTTCAAATTTACCTGTGCACGCTGACTTCGGTCTTTTAGACTTTTCTGATGGTTGTGATACTCCATAAATTTGTCGAAATGAACCTTTACAATAGCAATGGTGGGATTGGTAATAGGGTTCTTCCCCTTGTTGCGTCTATGTTGCTCCCCCTTGATCAGTTGTTCTCCCCACCAGACCACATCCTCTTCTGTAATGAGTGAGGGTACTTTCTTTTCATCTTCTCCCATTGCAAAATAATTCCTGGTTTCAGGAGTCAGGTCCCCTCTGGAAATGGCCAGGTTCACCACCTGTATGAAATGAGATATATAGAGCTTTACCTTTTTCAGACGCTTCTGGTACTCTTTATTCTTTTCTGCCTGGAGATTCAGGGAATTTTTATGTTCGCTGATGGCATTTTCAAACTGGGGAAGCAACATCTGCATCTTCCGGAAAGAGTTTGCGCTGAAGGCCAGTTTAAATGGAGGAAGGTCCTTCCCCTTTTCATAGGCAGACTTCAGAGATTTCATGCGGGCAGAGTCCGTGTTGGGTAAACGACGATAGGGCATGTTAGTAAAATTGTTGACAACGGGTTAATAAATGGCTCTCAAAGTGCGAATGTATAAAAATCATAAAGCTAAACGACACTCTTCGCATTTTTTTACGCTTTGGTTTTGAAAAGGTTACAAAATTGGAACAGAACCGTATTTAAAAAAACTTCTTGTCCGGATAAGGCCGTTTATCAAAAAATGAGGCTACATTTAATTTCTTATCGAAATCTTTACAAAAAACAACGAGAATTATGTTTGCAAAAGAGGTTTACTGGCAACGAAGAAAGATGTTGCGTGAAGAGCTTGGTGATGGAATCATCCTGATTCCAGGCAATGAGGAGAGTTCCATGAATTACAGGGCCAATACCTACCACTTTAGGCAGGATAGCAGCTTTTTATATTTTTTCGGGATCGACAAACCCGGCTTTTACGGCGTGTGCGATGTGGACAATGACAAGGATACACTCTATGGCAATGATAGCGACATCGATGATATTATCTGGATGGGAGAGCAGCCCGCAGTAAGCGATCTGGCTGCTCGAGTTGGGATTGATTCTTCTGCATCCCTGAAAGAGCTTGGCGACGTTCTGAAGCAGGCATTGAAATCGGGACGGAAAGTACACCTGCTTCCCCCATACCGGGGCGACCATATGGTAGCACTGGCGGAGTTGATGGGAGTGGATTACGAAGGCGTAAAGAACTTGGTTTCGCAGGAACTAATTGCAGCGGTGGTGAAGCTACGTTCCATCAAGGATCTAAGTGAGATCAGAGAGATTGAGAAAGCAGTGGATGTGGCCTCGATTATGCATACCACAGCTATGAAAATGGCTTATCCCGGCAATTATGAACGGGAGTTGGCCGGAGCCATCGAGGGGATCGCACTTTCCCATGGAGGCCCTGTCTCTTTTCCCGTTATCCTGAGTATGGATGGTCAGACCCTGCACAATCACTATCACGGCAATGAGCTTCGGGAAGGAAGAATGGTAGTTTGTGATGCGGGTGCAGAGACAGCCATGTGCTATGCCAGCGATATTACCAGGACCTTTCCTGTGGGAGGGAAATTCTCTACACAGCAAAGTGATATTTATAACATCGTGCTAAAGGCCAATACGGAAACCATCAAGGCATCCATCCCCGGTCGGACCTACAGAGAGGTCCACCTGATGGCTGCCCGGATCATAGCGGGTGGACTAAAAGAGCTGGGTCTTATGAAAGGCGATCTGGATGAAGCCGTGGCAGCGGGTGCACATGCGCTGTTCTTTCCGCACGGACTGGGTCATATGCTTGGATTGGATGTTCATGATATGGAGGGACTGGGCGAAAATAATGTGGGTTACAGCGAGTCGCTGAAACGAAGCGAACAGTTTGGGACTGCCTATCTGAGACTGGGACGTGAACTGGAACCTGGTTTTGTGATTACCAATGAGCCGGGTTGCTATTTTATCCCGGCCCTGATTGATCAGTGGAAAGGGGAACATAAGCACGCACAATTCATCAACTACGATCAGGTAGAAAAGTACCGTGGATTAGGTGGAGTCAGGATCGAAGATGATGTCCTCATCACCGATGCAGGAAGCAAGGTACTGGGAACACCCATCCCCAAAACTGTGGATGAGGTTGAGGAAACCATGAAAGTATAAATGCCACTATCTTGTTACTTCATGGCTGACTCACCTGTGAATTGAGGAGAAGGGCGTTGGGCGATTAGACCAGCGCAGTGTAATATTCCCTGTTCAGACGTGCAATATTGGTGAGCTTGATTCCCTTGGGGCATTCTGCTTCACAGGCACCAGTATTGGTGCAGCTTCCAAAGCCCAGTTCATCCATTTTAGTCACCATATCGAGGACCCGGTCCCGGGCCTCCACCTTGCCCTGCGGAAGCAGAGTGAGATGTGATATTTTGGCACCCACAAACAGCATGGCCGATGCATTCTTACAGGCGGCCACACAAGCTCCGCAACCGATACAAGCAGCTGCATCCATGGAAAGTTCGGCTTTCTCCTTCTTCACGGGGATGCCATTGGCATCGGGTGCACTACCCGTATTGACCGAGACATAGCCTCCCTCCTGGATCAGCTTGTCAAATGCATTACGGTCCACCATCAGGTCCCTGATCACCGGGAACGCTCTGGCTCTCCAGGGTTCAATGACAATAGTATCCCCATTTTTAAACTTACGCATATGGAGCTGGCAAACCGTGATCAGTGAATCGGGACCATGTGGCCTCCCGTTGATATACAGGCCACAGGCTCCACAGATACCCTCCCGGCAATCGTGGTCATAAATAACCGGTTCCTCACCTTTGGTAATAAGCTCTTCGTTCAGTACATCCAGCATTTCCAGAAAGGAGCTGTCGGTTGAAATATTTTTGAGCTGGTAGTTTACAAACTTACCCCTGGTATTGGGATCCCTTTGTCGCCAGACTTTCAGTTTCAGATTCAGGTTCATGGCAGTATATCTCTTATTTATAATTCCTTTGTTTGACTTCGATGTATTCAAAATTGAGGACCTCTTTATGCATCGCAGGTTCCTTATCGTCCCCCTTATACTCCCAGGCGGCCACATAGGTAAAATCCTTGTCATTACGCAGCGCTTCTCCCTCTCCGGTCTGGAACTCCTCCCTGAAGTGCCCCCCACATGACTCTTCCCTGTGAAGAGCATCCCTGGCCATAAGAGCACCCAGCTCTATGAAATCGGCCAGACGGCTTGCTTTCTGAAGTTCCTGGTTCAGGTCGTTCAGCTCTCCCGGAATATTCACATGAAACCAGAATTCCTCCTTCAGTTTTGCGATCTCCTCAATAGCTTTCTTCAGGCCCTCTTTGTTCCGGGCCATTCCAACACCCTCCCACATGATTTTTCCAAGTTTTTTATGGAGGGTATCCACACTCATGGTACCTTTCACATCCATCAGCTTCTCAAGTTGATCCTGTACCTCCTTTTCCGCTGTATCAAATTCCGGGATATCCGTTTTAAACCTGGGTGTATTGATCTCATCGGCCAGGTAATTCTGAATGGTATAGGGCAGCACAAAATAGCCATCTGCAAGTCCCTGCATCAGGGCTGAGGCCCCCAGTCTGTTGGCACCATGATCGGAGAAATTGGATTCGCCGGTGGCAAAGAGTCCGGGTATGGTGGTATGCAGTTCATAATCGACCCACATTCCACCCATGTTGTAGTGGATGGCCGGATAGATCATCATGGGATTCTTGTAAGGGTTATCGTCGGTAATCTTTTCATACATCTGGAAAAGGTTGCCATATTTGGCCTCTATCACATCTTTCCCAAGTCGCTTGATCGCATCTTTAAAATCAAGGAACACAGCCAGACCGGTTGAGTTGACGCCGTAGCCTGCATCGCAGCGCTCTTTGGCGGCACGCGAGGCCACATCCCTGGGAACCAGGTTCCCAAATGCCGGGTAGCGCCTTTCCAGGTAGTAATCGCGGTCCTCTTCCGGAATATCCACACCCCCTATCTCTCCTTTCTGAAGTTTTAGAGCATCTTCCTTCTTTTTAGGAACCCAGATACGCCCGTCGTTCCGCAGGCTCTCACTCATCAGGGTGAGTTTTGACTGGTCTTCACCATGGACCGGGATGCAGGTGGGATGAATCTGAATAAAACTGGGATTTCCAAAGATAGCCCCCTTCTTATAGCACTGCCAGATAGCGCTGACATTGGCCCCCATGGCCATGGTAGAGAGGAAGTATACATTTCCATAACCTCCCGATGCCAGTACCACTGAATGGGCACTGTAGCGTTCAAGTTTGCCTGTGATTACATCGCGGGCAATAATCCCCCGGGCTTTTCCATCGACCATTACAAGGTTATACATCTCCATGCGGGGATACATCTCCACATTGCCCTTCTTTACCTGTCGGCTCAACGCCTGGTAGGCACCCAGAAGAAGCTGTTGCCCTGTTTGTCCGCGTGCGTAGAAGGTCCTGGAAACAAGTGCTCCTCCAAAGGAGCGGTTATCCAGGGTTCCCCCATACTCACGGGCGAAGGGTACGCCCTGTGCAACGCACTGATCTATGATATCGTTGCTCACCTCTGCAAGCCTGTATACATTGGCTTCCCTGGAGCGGTAGTCACCTCCCTTGATGGTGTCGTAAAAGAGGCGGTAGGTGCTGTCGCCGTCATTCTGATAATTCTTTGCTGCATTTATGCCACCCTGGGCCGCAATACTGTGAGCCCGCCTGGAGCTGTCCTGGTAGCAGAAGGATTTAACTTTAAATCCCATTTCCGCCATGGAGGCTGCTGCTGCTGCACCGGCAAGACCGGTCCCGATAACTATCACATCCAGCTTACGCTTATTGGCCGGATTAACCAGGTTCTGGTTGGATTTGTAGTTTGACCATTTTTCAGCCAGGGGTCCTTCGGGTATCCTGGATTGTAGTTTTACCATATTGGGTATCTGTTATTGTTATGAGAAGTAGATGATCACAGGAATGATCGAATATCCGGCCACAACCAGGGTACAGTAAAAAATGGCCAGTACCTGAATCACCGGTGTATATTTTCTGTTATCCATCCCAAGGGTTTTAAAGGCCGACTGGAATCCGTGCATCAGATGGAAGCCCAGGAAGACAAACGCTGCGATATAGAAGATCACAAAGGGCAGTATTTTGAATTTATCTACAACTTCCGAGACAAAATCATGATAGACAACCCCATCCACTATAATTTCGCTGGCATGACCAAGTTTGGCTTTAATATAGAAATCCATCATATGGATCACCAGGAAGGTCAGGGTGATTATTGCCGTATGAATCATGAACTTCGAAAAGAACGAGGTGTTCGAGTAATTGGCTTTGTTGTACCGGCTTGGCCTTGCAATCCAATTCTGAATCTGGAGAATCAGGGCATAGATAATATGCAGCAGGAAACCTCCAAACAAGATGATTTCGAAGATCTTGATCAGGATGCTTGAGGACATAAAATGGGCCACTTTGTTGTAGACCATGGGGTCTTCGTAAATGATGAGCAGGAGATTGAGCCCCATATGAACCAGCAGGAAAACGATAAGAAAAATTCCAGCCAGAGACATCAAAAGTTTCTTCCCAAGGGAAGAGGTGAATATTCCAGACATATGATTACAATTAAAATAAGTTACTTAAATTGCAAAAGGCAGTTAACAAATATAAGATTTTCTGATTCTCCTAACAGGGTGTAAAATGTTTCTTACAACAGTTTAAACACCTTCTAAGTAATGTCATAGTTATCAAATGAAATCACAGGCTATTCCGGTTGCACTATTTATTCGTAACAGGGCCAGGCTTGCTTCCATGATGTCTCCGGGAGCTGTGGCACTGACCAGATCGGGTCTAAGAAAGATGAGGAACGGAGATCAGTTTTACCCCTTCAGACAGCAGTCAGACTTTTTCTATCTTACAGGGATCAACCTGGAGGAGAGTGCGTTTGCCTTTGCTCCCGATCACCCCGATCCCGATCTCAGGGAGGTTCTGTTTATCAAAAGACCCACCCATAAATCTGAACTATGGGCGGGACATATTCCCGGTCAGGAAGAGCTTAAGTCACTCTCCGGGATTGGCCAGGTCCGGTGGCTTGAAGAGCAGGATGTCTTCCTTAAACTAATCCTTGGCGATGAAACATTGGTTTATACCGACCATGAAGCCGGGGCCTCGCACGAAGACAGAGATGCTCATAATTCCAAAAGTACATCTTTGGCGCCTTTGCTTCAAAGTCTCAGAAGAATCAAACAGCCGGAGGAAATCGAAGAGATTATTAAGGCAGTCGCCATCACC
Source organism: Bacteroidota bacterium (assembly GCA_003648635.1). Classification (GTDB taxonomy): domain Bacteria; phylum Bacteroidota; class Bacteroidia; order Bacteroidales. The sequence goes on from QMPQ01000047.1 coordinate 18,311, forward strand.
CATTCAGCATTCCTGAGGGTGCTAAAGAAGCTTGAACCCGGAATATATGAGTACCAGGTAGAGGCGGAGATCATTGGTGAATTTATTGGCTTAGGAGCGGAGGGGCATGCCTTTGAACCTATTGTGGCCAGTGGGAAGAATGCGCTGGTTCTTCACTATGTGGAGAACAACTGTATCTGTGGGGAAGGGGAGTTGTTATTGATGGACTTCGGAGCCGAAGTAAACCACTATGCTGCCGATTGCTCCCGAACCATTCCGGTAAACGGACGCTTTACCACGCGACAGCGAATGCTCTATGATGCGTTACTCAGGGTCTTTAGGAAGGCAATTGATCTAATGGTTCCGGGCACTCTAATGTCCGATTTTCATCAGGCTGTGGGACATTTGTGGGAAGAGGAGCATATTGCCCTGGGACTCTATTCCCGTGAAGATGTGGAGACAAATGCGGATGCAGAACCTTTGTGGAAAAAATTCTTTATGCATGGCACTTCTCATTCCATGGGACTGGATGTTCATGATTCCTTCGACCGTACCTTACCTTTTGAAGCTGGAATGGTGTTAAGCTGTGAGCCTGCCATCTATATTCCGGACGAGAAGCTGGGAATCCGGCTTGAGAATGATATTTTAATCACCGACAATGGACCGGTCGACCTGATGAAAGATATACCCATTGAAGCGGATGAGATTGAAGAACTGATGAACAGAAACTCTTAAGAAGCCATGGAAAAACGAATATCTTTCAGGGAATGCGATTTGGTCTACTCAGATTACGGTGAGGGGAAGTGCATTGTCTTGCTGCATGGGTACCTGGAGCGTGGAAAGATATGGCAGTCATTTACCGAACAAATGCCAGCAGGCTTTCGCTTTATTGTTCCGGATCTTCCCGGTCATGGAGACTCGGGCTGTTGGGGAAGGGTGCACACCATGGATGAACTCGCAGCTGCGCTAAGGGCCATTCTTGATGCGGAAGGGATCCCGAAAATATTCCTTGCCGGGCACTCCATGGGGGGCTATGTATGTATGGCATTTGCAGATCTTTTTCCTGAAAGATTAGCCGGCTATGCACTGGTTCATTCCACCCCTTTTGCAGATACCGAAGAGAAGCGGGAGAATCGTGAACGTGAGATCAGCCTGGTACTCTGTGGGAAAAAGAGACAGATTGTGCTGGTCAATATCCCCAAAGCTTTTGCCTCTGATAATCTGGATCGCATGTCCCCTCAGGTTGAAAGCCTAAAACAGATGGCACTGATGTCTCCGGATGATGGGATGATTGCCCTGCTGAACGGAATGAAGGAACGACCCGATCGTACAGCTGTTTTACAGAACCCGGAACTGCCCCTCCTGTTAATTGGGGGGATGAAAGACAACTATATCCCGGTGGAGGTATTTGAAAAACTGGCTTCCCTGGCTCCCCATGCCCGTGTGCTGCGTTTGGAGGATAGCGGTCATATGGGTTTTATGGAAGAGCCGGAGAAGCTTGTAAATACATTTGTGTCTTTCTTAAAGACATATAAGTCATGAAGAATCACTGGCCTGGAGGAGTGAATTTGATATCAAAGGAATACCCCCCTATAGGGAACCTATGATCTTATTGACAGTTTGCTGTCCAAGGAATAAAAAAGACCTGCCGTTCATGATCCCTAAAGATCAGATCCGACAGGTCTGACTCGCTGTATTCACTAACCCTTATATTCCCCGGTAGCTCTGGCCCATGCCCTTACCACCGTTATATCTTGCGCCTCTGTGGCCACTTTTCCCATGCATACCGTTCCTTCTGGAAAACTGCCTGCGTTGTTGAAGCTTCATTACCTGTTCATCTGTAAGATTGCTTTTCACCGCAAGTTGGTGTTCAACCTGCAGCTTTCTCATGCTGTTCATCAGATCGGTCTGCTCATCGATGGTCTTGTTGACCGCTTTCATATCGATACTCTCCTCCGATAGCAGGGTACGTTCCCTGGCCTTCAGTTCTGACATTTTATTCCTCAATGGGGTGATTTCCTTGTAATGGTCGGTACGCAGAGAGGTCATTTTCGCCTGCTGTTCTTCACTTAGATCAAGTCTGGTGAACTGACCCGCTCTTCCATAAGGTACATTATCAGTTTGATTCAGGCCTCTGCCATATGCAGGACCATCTCCTGAGCCACAGGGTCCGAGGCCCCTTCCACCCTGACGGTTCTGGGCGTTGACTGCTGTGATCATTAGGAACCCAAGTAGAAGGGCTCCTGCTGTTTTTATAATTCGTGTATTCATATCATTAAAAATTAAGTAAGACAAATAGCAATTGCATCTGTCTCTTTGATAATGAATACAGAAAAAGGTTTAATCGGAAGGAAGGATTAAAGGGTGGCAATGGTATCGATGGCCACTTTAAGGGTCTGGTCAATATCTGCAATAATGGGATAGAATCCATCATTGTCGATGATATTTCTGGCCACATAGGCCTTGATGGTCTTTTTAAGGACTTCTTCGGAAGTTCTGATGTCCTTATAATCGGCCGGGACTCCTTTACCACTGGCATATTTGATAAACTGGGGCAGGAGATCCTGGTCATCTAAATAGCCTTCAATATCCCGGGCAGTGGTGAACTTATCGAGAGAAGACCTGTGAATATCTGTATAGTAAAAAGCAAAGCGATACATCAGACCAAGACTCCGGATCTTGTTATAGTACTCTGAGGCTCCGGAGGTGTCAACCGGGACAAATACATCCGGCATGATCCCACCACCACCATATACAGTTTTACCACCGGCGGTAACGAACTTCTGAGTATTATCAAATTTAATACTGTCCTCATGTTCATACTCACCACGCATCCAACGTTCAGAAAAA
>QMPQ01000048.1 GCA_003648635.1 Bacteroidota bacterium
GGGTAAGGCTAAGAACCCCTGGCCCAATGTGGATGCTCAGTCGGGTATCATTCACTGGCACTACGGCATTACGGATTATGAGTTCTATACGGTACTCTTCGGTATTGGCCGCTCTATTGGTATTACGGCCAACCTCATCTGGGACCGGGCTTTGGGCTATCCTCTGGAGAGGCCCAAATCATTGACCACAGATATGCTTGAGAAGATTGCCATGAAGGCCAAGGAGAAGGATGCAGAAATTGAAAAAGCTGCCAAAGACTGCAAGGATGAATAAGCCTTGAGGGGAGTTTATCCCTTCCATGCAAGCTCATTGAAAAGGCTGCCCGATCAGGGCGGCCTTTTTTGGATTAACAACGTTAAATTGTTCTATATATGTAATGAAATACGCCATTTACATATATATTTGTATCATTAGCCACAAGAAATCACCCGTTTGTCAAAATTGAAATGGAATGGATCCCCGGAGCCATATCAAACCTTTCTAAGCTTTACCCCTTATTGCTTGCCGGCTTTTTGGTTTTGACACTCATGGCACATGCCTGGCTGTTCAAAAGAAAGACCCGTCAGTATCGAAGCGATTACCACAGGATGAAGGCACAGGAGAAAGAGTCACGGGTGGTGCTGCAGCATCGAAACCAGCTTCGCGACCGTACCAGGCATTATGAACAGAGCCTTACCTATGCACTGCGGATCCAGACAGCCATGTTTCTTACCCCAAAACAGCTCAGGACCCTTTTCCCTGAATCTTTTATCTATCATCGACCTAAAGACATTGTGAGTGGCGATTTTAACTGGGCCAGAAGGATGAACGGAAAGATACTTTTCTCGGTGGCCGATTGCACGGGACATGGTGTTCCAGGTGCATTTATGTCCCTTCTTGGTCTGGAATTCTTCAGGCAGATTACCGTCGGTCAGGGAATTATAGACCCGGCTGGGATATTGAATGAGATGAACAGTCAGTTCGATATTGTGCTTGGAAATACCGAGGAGTTATCTCTGAAGGATGGCATCGATCTGGCCATCTGTGCATACGACTATAAGACACATACGCTTGAATATGCAGGAGCTTTCAATTCTCTCTATATCGCACGTGATCATGAGATTCTGGAGATAAAAGGTGACCGGATTATTGTGGGACCGGATTATGGACTTCAGCGTGGAAAATTTGAGAACCGGACGCTGAAGATAGAGGAAAATGATATGCTTTATATGTTTACCGATGGTTATGCCGACCAGTTTGGTGGACCGGAGGGTAAAAAGTTTAAATACCGCCGATTCAGACACCTTTTGATGTCCATACACCAGCTCTCTGTGGAAGATCAGTTGCTTAAGTTAGAAGATAATATGAATGAATGGATGGGGGAGCGGGAGGATCAGATTGATGATCAGACCATCATCGGCATCAGGCCAACCAGTTTCTCATCTTCCGGATGAGCATTTCGGTGGTAAAAGGTTTGGCAATATAATCATCCACCCCGGCAGCCAGGCAGTTTTCCCTGTCCCCGGCCAGTGCGTTGGCTGTAACAGCCACAATGGGGACGTGGCGATCACCAGTGGACTCAATCTCGCGGATCTTTTGCGTAGCTACAATACCATCCATGATGGGCATCATAATATCCATCAGGATCAGGTCGTATTGTTTAGACCCAAACATCTCAAGGGCCTGTTTTCCGTTGGAGGCCACATCGATCCTGTTCACCAGCTTATTAAGGCTTAAGAGTACGATCTTCTGGTTAATCGCATTGTCCTCCACCAGGAGGATCTTGGCATCCTTCAACGCAATTCCCGGTTTCCCTGGGGGTGTCGTCCCCTGGATTGTGCCCGCATCAGGAGCTGTCTCTTTGGTGGGATCCTTGGTAAAATCCTGGAAAAAACTTAGCGAGGCACCCTGACTCTCCGTTACTGCTGAAAGCGTACTTTCACTCTCAAGCAAGAGGGTAAATGCATTGGTCAGGTTCGAACCGCTATGGGAATTGCCCTGTTGAAGCGATCTCACGTGGTCTACCAGTGCTACACCATTTATAGTAGAAACCTTAAATGCAAATTCAAGCCTCACATGACTGGGGCTTTCCTTCAGACTCTTTATATGAATCTGAACCGGTTCCGTATCCGTCCGGTAATCATTTACACCGTAGAAAATATTGACAATCAGACTGCGGACCAGGCCCGGATCACCAATGATGTAGGTCTTCAGCTTATCCAGGCGGGAAATAGAGATATCTTCCACTAATGATCCTCCAGACTTAAGTATACTTATGGATTCTTCCAGCACCGAGCTCAGATCAAAGGAGGTAATACTTCGCTTATAATCCACCATCCCCGGTGAGGCTATTTCAACAATATTATTTACATCCTTAATCAGAAGATTGGTCGATGCCTTCAGGGTTTCCATTAGTTCCTGCTGCTCGTAACTCAATCTTTCGTCATGTACCAGACTGTTAATCAGCGCAATATTGCTCAGGGAGGTGCGAAGCTTATGGGAGAGTCTGCTGATAAATTCATCCTTCTCAAGCATTTCATTTTCCACCTGTGTCCTGGATTCCTTCAACTTGGCAAGAAGTTCCCTGTTTGTTCTTTCAACGTAGATGGATACTGCAACAACCAGGGCATAGGTGGTAAAGAAAAGCAGCGCATTATAAAGGTCCAGATGGATGGCGGTCTCCAGTTGCGGAATAGAATTCAGCACTACAGTGGTAAGGCCCAGTACGATAGGTATATAGATCCCATGCTTACCGTTCACACTCACTGCAACCAGTGGAAAGACCAGATAGAAAGCAAGGACCAGAACGGACGCAACACCCAGGTTAAACAGATAGGCATTGAGAATAATCAAGGTAGTTAGTACCAGGACGAGCAAACTGCTCAGGTTGCTTCTTCGCCCTACGGGAATAAATATAAAGGCGGCCAGTGTAAGTGCCAGCACGATCCCGTTGATCAGGTCCAGTGATGAAATCCCTGTTAGATAGGAATATAGGATGGAAAGAGTCAGCATGGTGATCAGAATCAGGTAGTAGTAATTGATTCTTTTGGCCCTGTTCACCGTTGCCTGCTCCATCGTTTCATCCACTCCAAAAGAGACGATTTTTTGTAAAAAACGCAGAAACATGGTCTTCCAATAATGGCTTTAAATAGTAAAGAAAGTTAAAATATGTCCAATCATGAAAAATAATGGTTCTATTTTTGTTACATATACATATATTAGTTCGTAATTTTGTAGAGTAACAGTAATAGGTCGCATCATGAGAAAAACACTTTTTTTCATATTTCTGACTCTATGTCCGCTGATACTAGCGCAGGAGGATGAAGAGAGAGCACTGGTGGAGTATTCACCTGATTTTGAATTCAGGGATGGACTCTTTGCCAATTTTGAAACTGTGAAAGAGAACAATGCCATTCCACCTGCCCGCATCGTTACCGATGAGGATATGTTCGACAGAGAATTTTATGAAAAGATAACCACCTTGAAGGAAATCGTGATCTATGATGAAAATGGGGTGAAGAAGGTTTTGAAGACGGAGGATATCTGGGGGTACAGCCGCAACGGAATCCTTTACATCAATGTGGGTTTAGCTTTTCACAGGATCAGCTTCATGGGCAGCATCAGTCATTTTGTAGCCACGGTAACCACTTACAACCCTAACAATTACGATCCTTATTATTACAACCCCTACTACTCCAATTCATACTATTACAACCGTTACTCCCAACCTCAGTCCAATGTGGGCAATACCGATCTGAGGCAGTACCTGCTAGACTTTGAATCCGGCGATGTGATGGAGTATGATACGGAATCTGTAGAGGTCCTCCTGATGAAGGATCCAGAGCTGGCAGATGAGTTCCATGCTCTTCGTAGCCGGAAACAGAAGCAGATGAAGTTCGTGTTTATACGACGTTTTAATGAGAAACATCCCCTCTATTTTCCGGGCGATTGATAAGTTTAACCCAAACCCATAGAATGCACATGAAAAAGTATTATGCCCTCCTGCTGCTGTTGATTCCTTTTATTCAGTTGCAGGCACAGAGAGAATATCTTCCAACCCAGGAGGACCTGGACCATTTTCATACCACCAAGACCTATGTGGTTCTGGAGAGTAATGCCATTTCGGATTATAATATTGAGATCCAGGATGCGGTAAACAGGTTCTGGGATATTACAGAATTTGAGTTTATTAAAATGGAAGACTTCTCTAAGAAGAGTAAAGATAAGAACGCCTCTTTTCTCTACCTGGCGGGGGTGAGTTTTGAGAAGGACAGATCAAATGCCCGTTACCAGTTTCTCTGTCTGTCCCTTGGTGGGGATCGTGTTTCCATCGATGATTTGAAGGATGTGGCCAATATTCCCATGAGTTACTACGGGGTGGACGGGGATCACTATGCCTACAAGCTGGGGATCATGATCAGATTCCTTCAGTACCATGTGCGGCTGATTACCGAGAACCACAATATTGTCAGTCAGAATGTCTACAAATACTACAACAACAATATGGCAGATGTGAAGGGGAAGACCCTCTACCTGGTTGAGGAGGAGCTTGCCAGGGAGGTCAACACACTTTCAAAGATCGGGGCCATCTATCCGGGCGAAGTGAAGCTTGTTGACCGGGAGGCTATTAAGGAGCTGATCATGGCCGAGGATGAAAATGCAGTCGTGCTGCATAAAGTAGGGCCCGAAGGAAAGAAAATGAATGCCCGGGTATATAAGATCCTGATCGGCTTGGCCGAGGCAAAGTTTTATTACTTTGATTACCACAAGGTGAAAGAAAAGCATCCGGATGCTTACCTGGAAAGCGATTTTAAGAAGCTGGCAAAGGCCACCAAATAGAAGGAAACTATTCAATGGCCAATAAACCATCCATTCCAAAAGGAACCCGTGATTTTTCGCCCCTGGAAATGGCCAGGCGCAACCATATTTTCGATACCATCCGAAGGATCTTCAAGGTGCATGGCTTTCTGCCCATTGAGACCCCTGCCATGGAGAACCTTTCATCGCTCATGGGCAAATATGGTGATGAAGGGGATAAATTGTTGTTTAAGATCCTCAATTCGGGCGACTTCAAGGCCTTACTGAGTCCGGAGGATTTAAGCCAGACACCTGCCGGTAAATTGGGGACTATGATTTCCGGGAAGGGATTACGCTATGACCTGACGGTTCCTTTTGCCCGTTTCGTGGTGCAGCACCGCAATGAGCTCACTTTTCCGTTCAAGCGTTACCAGATCCAGCCAGTATGGCGTGCCGACCGCCCGCAACGTGGACGTTACAGAGAGTTTTACCAGTGTGATGTAGATGTAATCGGGAGCACTTCCCTGCTCAATGAGTTTGAGCTGATCCAGATCATCGATGAGGTGTTCACGGCATTGGGGCTGAAGGTGGTAATCAAGCTGAATAACCGGAAGGTACTGGCAGGGATTGCCGAGGTGATTGGGGCACCGGAGCGGATGACAGATATCACCGTAGCCATCGATAAACTTGAGAAGATTGGACAGGAGGGAGTATTGGCCGAACTGGAACAGAAAGGCTTAAGTCAGGATTCCATACAAAAGCTCGATCCTCTTTTGCTTATGGAGGGATCCACCCAGGAGAAATTGGAGTTTCTGAAGAAGTTTTTGAAAGCTTCCGAAATCGGGAACGAGGGACTTAGCGAGCTGGGTCGCCTCCTGGATTATGTGGAGACCGACCCGGTGGGAGCTGATCTTGAATTTGATCTGACCCTGGCCAGGGGATTAAACTACTATACCGGGAGCATTCTGGAAGTGAAATCGGCAGAAGTCTCCATAGGCAGTATCTGTGGAGGAGGAAGGTATGATGATCTGACCGGTATTTTCGGACTGGAGGGCGTTTCAGGTGTGGGAATTTCATTTGGTGCAGATCGCATTTACGATGTATTGAATCAGCTGGAGCGTTTCCCAAAAAGAGCCACCCTGGATACCACCCTGCTCTTCGTGAATTTTGGAGAGACAGAAGTGAAGCATATTATTCCTATCCTTGGTAGCCTGAGAAAAAACGGCATTGCCACTGAACTTTATCCCGAGCAGGCCAAGATGAAAAAGCAAATGACTTATGCCAACAGCCGGGAGATCCCCTTTGTTGCCCTGGTTGGTGAGCAGGAGATCCAGGACGGCCATATTACCCTGAAGGAGATGGAGACCGGCAAGCAGGAGAGGCTCACACCGGAGGAGCTGGTGGAACGTTTGTCCTCTGCCAAATAACATTCTCTAATCTATTTACAGCTCATTTATTTTTCTGTACTTGCGGTCCAAATCTTATGGATATGGAGAAGATACACCTGGTTAGCACAGAGGAGATTGGTTGGAAGAAGTTTGAAGAGATCAGTTCGGGCGGAACGCAGATTGTGCTATCGGACGATGTGATTGAGAAGATCACCATCTGCAGGGAGTATCTGGATCGCAGACTGGAAGACTCGGATGAGATTCTCTATGGGATCAATACCGGTTTTGGTTCCCTTTGTGATACGGTTATATCCAGTGAGAACCTGGGTCAACTGCAGCTTAACCTGGTCATGTCGCATGCCTGTGGAGTGGGGGAGGAAGTACCTGAAGAGATTACCCGTCTGATGCTTTTATTGAAGATCCAATCCCTCTCTTACGGCCACTCCGGTGTACAGGTGGAGACTGTGCAGCGCCTGGCCGACCTGTACAATCATGATATTCTACCAGTGGTCTATACCTACGGCTCCCTGGGAGCTTCAGGCGACCTGGCCCCACTGGCACATATGAGTCTGCCCCTCCTGGGAATGGGTGATGTAAATGTGAAGGGGAAGCGGAGAAAGGCTTCGGAGGTGATGAAGGAGATGGGCTGGGATCCCATTGAGCTAAAATCGAAGGAAGGGCTGGCCCTCTTGAACGGAACGCAATTTATGAGTGCTTACGGGGTATATCTCTGCCTGCGGGTGTTCAAATTATCCCGGCTGGCCGATATCATCGGGGCACTTTCGCTGGAAGCATTCGATGGCCGGATCGAACCTTTCCATGAGCTGATTCAGCAGATCAGACCACACCAGGGGCAATTGGTTACTGCCCGGAGGTTCAGGTGGCTGCTTGAAGGCAGCGAACTGATTGGCCGCTCCAAGGCCCATGTACAGGATCCCTACTCTTTCCGATGCATTCCCCAGGTTCATGGTGCCTCCAAGGACTCCATAAACTATGTGGCCTATGTGTTCCGGAACGAAATCAATGCGGTTACCGACAATCCCACTATCTTCCCGGAGGAGGATCTGATAATTTCAGCAGGAAACTTTCATGGCCAACCCCTGGCACTGGCACTTGATAACCTGGCCATAGCCATGAGTGAGATGGGGAATATCTCGGAGCGGCGCACGTATCAGTTAGTATCGGGAACTCGTGGACTGCCCCCCTTCCTGGTGGCCAAGCCCGGACTCAACTCCGGATTTATGATTCCACAGTACACTGCTGCCTCCATGGTGAGTCATAACAAGCAACTTTGCACCCCGTCGTCGGTGGATTCCATCGAATCGTCGCAGGGACAGGAGGATCATGTGAGCATGGGAGCCAATGCGGCCACCAAGGCCTACAAGGTGATGTTGAACCTGGAAAGGATTCTGGCCATTGAACTATACAATGCGGCTCAGGCCATGGAGTTCAGGCGACCCGCACTTACGAGTCCCTATATGGAAGGTTTCCTGAAAGAATACAGAAAACGGGTTTCATTTGTGAAGGATGATAAAGTAATGTATCACGATATTGCCCTCAGTGTGGAGTTCCTGCAGGAAGTCAAGCTGGACCTGCCAGAGGACCTGATTATGATGCGTGATTACTCGCCCGCTGATATGAGGTAAGGGCTATAACAAGCAGGGAGATGGTGCCATTGGAAAGGGTTCTGGCCCCTCTGTCTTCTTTCCGGATCCTCCACCATGGTCACGTCTGCCCTTTCCTTCTTCCCTTAGCCTGCGAATCAGGTTACGTCGGAAATCCCATTCTACCTTGCCCAGTTTTAGCACTTTCTTGGTAGGAAGGGCATCCAGGAATTTCCCCTGGTAATACTCCCTTTCCAGTTCCAGCTGTTTTTCCTTCAGTGAATAGCCTTTCTGAAGGGTTTCCAGGATCTCTTTGTCGCTAAGGTTGTCGGCATTTTTATGGGCATATATCCAGGTATTGCGCTCATCCTCTACCAGCTTCATCTTCCTGTTTTGAAAATCATCGTAGAGGGGCCAGAAGGCTTTGCTTTCCGAATCGGTCAATTCCAACTCTTCCGTGAAGTATACCTTTCTTTCCTCATTAAATTTGTCGATCTGTTCCTGCGATTGGGCCATAAGTGTTCCCGAAGTGGCAAAAAGGAATATGGCAGCTGTAAGAAAGTATATGATTCTGTTATTCATCTTGTTGTATTTATTATTCAAAAATAAGATCCATTTCCACATCATTTATGGCCAGATATTCGATGGCCTGACTTGCAAAGGCTTCATCCTCATTTAGTTCAGGAGCTTCTTCCCCCAGAAGTTCATAGAGGTAACGGTCATCATCCAATACCTGCATCTGTTCCAGAATGGCCAGGTCGGGATAAAGCCCCTCAGCACTTTCTGAAGTGGTAAAGCGTATAATGGAAGTGGTGATAAGGGCGGCTGCCAGCACAGCGGCTGCCGCGGCCATCCATCGGGTGACTGTTCCGATCTTACGTACCGGAACTTTGGAAGCCTCTTCCTCCTTGATTCGCTGTTGCAGCCGTTCAGCAAAGCCTTCAAAATACCCTTCGGGCACGCCAAAAGGGTTATTTTTCAGCTCTTCCTGCTGCAAATCCGGGTTATTACGATCCATTTTCATTTCTTATTCAGGTATTGGTTAGACCATTATGTTCTCAGAAGGTTTAATCCTTCTCCAGCATTGCTTCTATTTTTTTTACTGCGTGATGGTAGGAGGCCTTCAGGGCACCCACCGATGTACCCAGGATCTTTGACATTTCTTCATACTTCACCTGGTCAAAATATTTCATGTTAAATACGATACGCTGCTTTTCCGGCAGCTTTAAGATGGCCTGTTGCAGCTTCAGCTGGATCTCATCCCCGTTGAACCAGGGATCGGCTTCCAGACTTTCACTCATCTGCCCCTCCACATCGACCCAGGGGGCAAAGGCTTTCTTTTTTTTCTGTTTCAGGAAGGACAGGGCCTCATTGGTGGCAATGCGGTAAAGCCAGGTATAGAGACCCGATTCGGAACGAAAACTACTCAGGGACCGCCAAATCTTGATCATGGTATTCTGCAACACATCATCTGAATCGTCGTGGTCGATCACCATCTTACGGATATGCCAATACAGGCGCTCCTGGTATTTCAGCACCAGCTGGTTAAAAGCAATCTCCTCTTTGCCCTGGATTTTGGATCCTTCGATTATTTCCCTGTCATCCCATTCCTGCATCTTCCGGCAGACTTTAGTGTTTAGACACGCTTGAGTGTTCTAGGTTTAATGGTCGGTTCAATAGAGTTTGATGGTCGCCGGGGTACCTTCGAGCACAAGGAAATCTTCGATAATGCTGTAGGCAATTGATTTAAGATCCTTCCTGCGGAAAATAACACGGTAGCTGCCTGGTTGCAGATAGATTCCCTGGGTTATCTTATTTTCCTGCAGGTTCAGAACCCAGAGCTGATCGCCCGATGAGCTAAGCCTGTAGAGCGATCCTGCTCCCGGCTGTTGTGCAGCAAAGGTGATAAATCCCGGGCTGGGAATCTCCAGCGAAGTGGTGTTACTCTGATGAATTCCCACATCCTTAATTTCCATTCGCGGATAGATGGGGATCTCCAGGTCGTATCTGCCAACCAGGTATTTACCCATATTGCCAATCTCCTGGATATTGATGGTCCGGTGGTCGCCGGCCTTTCTCACCAGAATCTTTTCTCCCTCATAGGCCTTTCCTCGTTTTGTATGCACATAGAGGTAGCCCTGGGGAGCGTCTACACTAATAGTGTTATGGCGTCCCGGAACCAGTCTCACACTATCGAAAAGAATCGGGGGGATTGTTTGAGCCACCACATCATAGGTGTTCAGCTGGTCCAGGTTCAGGGTGTCGGGATTGCCCAGGTAATTCAGGGCATGAACGAAATTGTAGCGGATCGCATGGGAATAACGGTCGTACATAACCACATTCACATCGGTTTCGCTGGGTTTGGAATAGCTGTCCAGCAGGTTGATCTGAGCACTGGTGGCATTCAGGGCCTGGTTAATGACCTCCTCCAACACTACTTTAAACTGCTTTTTTGTAGGAGCATCATAATACTCTCCGATACAGTTAAAAGTCTCCTTAAATCCTGGATCGTTACCGATTCCTATCACAAATGGTCTGAGGATAATCCCCTTTTTCTGAAGATTCTGCGACACCTCGCAGGGATCACCATCGCATGCTTCAATACCATCGGTAATGAGCAGGATAATATTTCGGCAGTGATCGCATGAAGGGAAATCGCCTGGTGCCAGCTCCAGTGAATGGGCAATGGGAGTAGTTCCCTTGGGGTTGATATACTTTAATTTTTCCCTGATCATGGACGAGTTGGTGGGTCCAAAAGGCACCTCCAGCTTGGTGTCGCTGCAATCCTGGGGGGGAACCGGACTCTGGTGACCGTACACCCGGAGGGCCATCTCAACATGTTGCAACTGTTCCAGGCTGTCTAACATCTCAAACAGAACCTCCCGGGCCATATCAATTTTCCTCGCTCCGTCCCATTGACCAGCCATGCTGTTGGAGGCATCAAAAATGAAAAGGATCCTTGAGGTGGGCTCAAGCCCTGTCGTGATCTCCTGGGCATGCAGCTCATCAAGCACGTTTATGAAAGGGAGTACTCCAAGGCAAATGAGCAGCCACAGAGCACGTGTTTTACTTAAGCTGGTTCCGTTCTTCATCTTCTGTATTTAACGATGGTATCTGCTTAAAAGTACGAAATCCTTACAAGATCGTAGTTTTAATGCTTGATCACCATCAATCTGTGTACCTCCGTATGCTTGCCGCAGCTGCAGCGAAGCAGGTAGATTCCGGACTCCATCTGCTGCGTGGAGAACTCCATGCCACTTCCACGATAACTTACTGTGTTTTGGAATATCATTCTGCCATCTAAGCTGTGAACCGAGAGCTCCAGCTGTCCGTAGGGAAGCCTGGCTGGCTCCACCACAAAGCTGTTTACAGCAGGATTGGGATAGATCCGGAAAGCAGGAGCTTCTGGAAGTTCGACCGCTACAGGCTTTCGTTCTAGCTTAATATCCAGGGTGGTGGCCTGGTAGTCAATGATGGCCACATCCGGGATGGTGTCATTTAAGTAGCCCGGAGCAGAGACCACCAGCTTATATACTCCCTCCTTGATCAGTCGGTAGAAAGCGCCATGAGTTTCGGAACTATGTATCACTGAGTATGCACTATCATGCATCTCCACAAAGATACCTGCCCTGAGGGGATCGCCTGTATCCAGGTCGCTGACCTTTCCCCGGATCCCATACAGGCACTGGGACATGTAGTTGATCAGAGAGCGTTGATTGACATTCCAGTAGTGCTCCAGATCCATAGCGGGAAGGAGGTATTCATTGGATAGCTCCAGGGTCACTTCCCTGCCTCCCAGATAATAATTCACATAATCCTGCCGGGTCCCCAGGGCTATATACCATTCTGCACCATTGGTAATGCCACCGTCGGGCCAGCCAAACATATAATCGGGATCCACTGCCATGGCCTCATCGGCATATTCGTGGGAGATAAAGCGATACCAGTCATCATCGGCATGCAGGTCAAAGGTGTGATCCCAGGGATAGTTCACCACCTCTGTGCCGCTATGTATATTGGCCGAAAGGGTGAAGCGCTGCTCCTTCAGGAACTCCATCATATATCTGTTCTCCAGGGCCCTCCCGGTGGTGTCGTCTGCCTCTCCAGCACCCGGATTGGGGAAATCCCGGTTCAGGTCGGTTCCCTCCGTGTTTGTACGTCTGGCATGTTCCAGGGAAAGATCATTGTCGTTGGAAAAACTCCCGTCAGGGTTGGCCAGGGGATTGATCCAGATCTGCAGATTATCCACCAATGTGGTAAGTTCACTATCGGAGCCATAGCCATTCAGCAGTGTGTCGGCCAGTCGGAGCAACAGCACATATCCCACTATCTCATTTCCATGCATGGAAGAGGTATATAGGAAAGCGGCCTCATCTTCCTCATCCTCCACATGATCACTGATCTTCAGTGCAAGCAGCTGCCGGCCCTGAACAGTACTGCCGATGGTGTCGAGTCTGCAAATTTCCGGATGGTCCATGGCAAAACCCTGCATCATCTCCAGGTACTGATCGTAGGTGGGGTATTTTTGAAAGCTAAGAGCCTCCGCCAGGTCCAGTGCCATATCACTGTCATCGAAGCCCACCGCTTTGGTCCACTGAGCCTCCAGGGAGGGGGCAGCAAGGTAGCAGAACAGGGCCACCAGCAATAGCCTGAGGGCGCATGTGGTCTGCCCTTGCATCATTAAACGTTGAATCGTATATGGAGAATATCGGCCTCCTTTACCACATAATTCTTCCCTTCCACCGACAGTTTGCCCTTTTCCTTGCAAGCCTGTTCTGATCCCAGGGTGATGAAGTCTTCGTATTTCATTACTTCGGCTCGGATAAAACCCCGCTGAAGATCAGAGTGAATGGCTCCGGCAGCCTCAGGAGCCAGGGCTCCCTTTCGGATGGTCCACGCCCGGATTTCTTTGGGACCTACTGTGAAAAAGGAAACCAGGTTTAGCATGGAGTAGGCTGAGCGTACAAGCTTACTCACCCCGGGCTCTTCCAGTCCGGCATCTGCCAGAAACTCTTTGCGATCCGCCTCATCTTCCAATTCGGCAATTTCCGACTCCAGCCTGGCAGCAAGCACCAGGATCTCGGCCTCAGCTCCGGCCAGGTACTCCTTCACCTGATCCACATAGCTGTTGCCTGTGATGGCAGCCTCATCTTCCACGTTACATACGAACATCACCGGCTTGCTGGTAAGCAGGAACAGATCCTCTATGTGTTTCCGGTCATTTTCACCCATCTCCAGGGTTCGGGCATTCTGAAAGTCTTCCAGATGGTCCCTGTACTGTTCAAGCACCTCAAGACCCCTGCGGGCATCTTTATCCCCTGTCTTGGCAATTTTGGCCAGACGCTCCATCTTTTTTTCCACCGACTCCAGGTCCTTGACCTGCAACTCCAGGTTGATGGTTTCAATATCCCGGACCGGATTCACCGAACCGTCAATATGGGGCAGCTGTTCATCGTCGAAGCACCTGATCACCTGTATCAGCGCATCGGTATTCCGGATATCAGAAAGGAACTTGTTGCCCACACCTTCACCCTGATTGGCCCCCTTGGTGAGGCCGGGGATATCCACGATCTCCACCGTGGCAGGGATGATTTTCTCGGTGGGCTGGAAATTCTCCAGGTTGTAGAGTCTGGGATCGGGTACATTCACCATCCCCATATTTGACTTGCTGGAAGTAAAGGCAAAACTGGAAGTTTCCACCTTGGTGTTAGACATACAATTGAAAAGGGTGGACTTGCCCACGTTGGCCACACCAATAATCCCGCATATAAGTGCCATCTGTGTTAATTTTGGCTCAAAATTAGCAAAAAAGAACCATCACGGGCTAGGGTGTTTTAAATATTAATAGGTAATTTTGGGCTTCTTTTAAAAACCTACTCCATGGACCATAAAATTCACACTTTAGCATCAGATAACATACGTATACTTGCCGCCGCAATGGTGGAGAAGGCAAAATCAGGACATCCGGGCGGAGCCATGGGTGGAGCCGATTTTGTGGAGATGCTTTATTCAAAATTTCTGAATTTTGATCCGGACGATGGAGCCTGGCCGCTGAGAGACCGTTTTTTCCTGGATCCGGGACATATGTCACCCATGCTATATGGCGTGCTGGCGCTGACTGGAAATTATACCCTCGACGAATTAAGCAACTTCAGGCAGTGGGGAAGCCCCACACCGGGTCACCCCGAAGTGGATGTGAATCGTGGGGTAGAGAATACCTCCGGTCCGCTGGGACAGGGACATACCATGGCAGTAGGTGCCGCCATTGCAGAGCGTTTTATGGCCGCCCGTTTCGGGGAGTGGCTTTCGCATAAGACCTTTGCCTTTATTTCCGACGGTGGTGTTCAGGAAGAGATTTCGCAGGGAGCGGGACGTATAGCCGGTTACCTGGGCCTCTCCAGGCTGGTGATGTTTTATGACTCCAACGATATTCAGCTATCCACCCGTACCGAGGAGGTAAGTGAAGAAGATACCGCAGCCAAGTACAGGGCATGGAATTGGAACGTAAGCACCATTGATGGCAACGATCCGGTCCAGATAAGCCAGGCCCTGGAAGCAGCACTTGAGGAGAAAGAGCGTCCCAGCCTGATCATTGGGAAAACCATTATGGGTAAAGGTGCCCTGGATGAGAATGGTACTAATTTCGAAGGACAAACTTCCATGCACGGGATGCCGCTTTCGGCAGCCGGAGCCTCATTTGAGAAGACCCTCGTAAACCTGGGAGGTAGGCCTGAGAATCCCTTTGTGATTTTTGAGGAGGTCAGAGAGGCCTATCAGGTGCTGCTGGAAGAGAAGAGGAAAGCAGCGGCCATACGTAAAGCTGAGCAGGCAGCCTGGGAAAAAGCAAATCCGGAGCTTGCTGCAAAATACAAGAGTTTCCTGGAGGGAACACTACCGGATATCGATTTTGCTGCCGTTGAGCAGAAAGCCGGGGCACCAACTCGCGGAGCATCGGGAGCTGTTCTGGCCAGCCTGGCCGGGAAAGTAGAGAACCTGATCGTAGCTTCGGCCGATCTCTCCAATAGTGATAAGACAGATTCTTATTTGAAAACCACAAAGGCCTTTACCAGGGGCGATTTCAGCGGTTCTTTTCTCCAGGCTGGTGTAAGTGAACTGACCATGGCCTCCATTGCCAATGGCATGGCCCTGCATGGAGACGTAATCCCGGTGATCGGTACCTTCTTCGTGTTCAGCGATTATATGAAGCCCGCTACCAGAATGGCTGCACTGATGCAGCTGCCAGTGAAATATGTATGGACCCACGATGCCTTCCGGGTAGGTGAGGATGGTCCTACCCACCAGCCGGTGGAGCAGGAGGCGCAGATCAGGTTGTTGGAACACTTGAGAAATCACCAGGGCAAGCGCTCCATGCTGGTGCTTCGTCCCGCCGATGCGCAGGAGACCACTGTTGCATGGAAAATGGCGCTGGAGAATGTGAATTCTCCCACAGCATTGATTCTTTCCAGGCAGGGGATAAGCGATGTACCATCCCTTCCCGGGTCGGACAGGTTCACCGATGCCCTGGAGGCACAGAAAGGGGCCTATGTGGTCCGTGATTGCAAGGGCGCTCCCGATGTAATACTGGTAGCATCCGGATCCGAGGTGGCCACTTTGTTGGATGGAAGCACGCTTCTTGAAGAGAAGAAAGGATTGAAGGTAAGGGTTGTATCGGTAATTTCGGAAGGATTGTTCCGGGATCAGCCCGAAGGCTACCAGGCGGAGGTGATCCCTTCAGGGATTCCGGTATTTGGTCTGACCGCCGGATTGCCAGTGACCCTTCAGGGCCTGGTAGGAGAACATGGAAAGGTATTTGGTCTGGAGAGTTTCGGCCATTCGGCACCTTACAAGGTTCTGGATGAAAAACTGGGATTCACCGGCGAGAATGTCTACAAGCAGGTATGCGCATTGCTGAGCCTGGATATTAAAGTTTTATGAAGCACGTTATAAGAGGAAAAGAGGATATGGGTAGGAATAGCTTGAGTGGGTTTATATGGATGGTATTGATTTTAGCTGGAGTGGGTACAGTTTATGGACAGAAGATCCCTCCCCTGAAGCCAAAATTAATTGTGGCAATCACGGTATCGGGGATGCAGTACGATTACCTGTCGGTTTACTGGGATAAATTCTCCGATGGGGGATTCCGGAAGATGGCCACCACGGGGGCAAACTGCAAGAATGCCCGCTATAACTACCTGCTCACTGATCCCTCGGTGGGTTATGCCTCCATTGCAACAGGTACCAGACCCAGCGAACACGGCATTGTATCTGACTACTGGTACAGGCGCATCACCAACGAGATAGTCAATAGCATAGAGGACCAGGATCAGTCCACCGTGGGAGGTTCCTACGGATCTGGCACCTACTCTCCCTGGGCCCTGCATAGCCGTACACTTTCCGATGAGATGAGGGTGAAGAGCCGTTTTAAGTCACGTTCCATAGGTGTATCCATGGACCCCAACGCAGCGGTGCTGATGGCCGGACATACTGCTTCGGCAGCCTATTGGCTCGATCCAGCGAGGGCTTCCTGGATTACCAGCTCTTACTACATGGATTCGCTGCCCGGCTGGGTCAATGAATTTAATGAAAAGAACTATCGTGACCTCTACCTGGATCGTACCTGGGAAACCCTGCGTCCCATTGCCGAATACAGCGAGAGCATGCTGGACAACAATCCTTATGAATCGGGATTATACGGACAGGTAACTTTTCCCTACGATCTGGCAAGGCTCAGTTCGGATGGGAAGGGTGGAAAGGACTATAGTTTGCTGATGACCACCCCATGGGGAAATACCTATACCAAGGACATGGCCATAGCCACCATTGTGAACGAAGAGCTTGGTCGGCACGATGTGACCGATATGATCCATATTGGATTTAATACCACCAAGTACCTGGCCAACTATTACTCCACCTGGTCGGTGGAGACCCAGGATACCTATCTTCGACTGGATGAAGACATTGCCCACCTGCTTGGTTTTTTGGATGAGCAGTTTGGAATGGAGAATGTTCTGGTCTACCTGACAGCAGAAAATGCCCTGGCGGTGGATCCCAATTATCTGGCCGAGAGTCGTATTCCCTCGGGATTCTTTAACTACCGGACCAGTGTTTCACTACTGAAATCATACCTGAATGCCATTTATGGCAGGGGCGAATGGGTCACTTTTTATTACGCCCAGCAGATCTATCTGAATCACCAGCTCATTGAAGACTCCAACCTTAGCCTGGAGGAGGTCCAGGACCGGGTAGCCCGCTTCATGGTACAGATGAACGGGGTAAGCAATGCACTTCAAGCCTATGTACTTCAGCAGAATTACTTCACCGATGGGGTTTTGCACCGAATACAGAATTCTTATTACCAGAAACGTTCAGGTGATGTGATCCTATACCTGACACCGGGCTGGGTGGAGCATAGCAATGTGGGAGGAGGTGTATATGCAGAATTCAGATATACCAATCATGTACCTCTGATCTTCTATGGATGGAAGATCAACCGGGTGAGCATTCCCTACAGGGTGTCACCAGTGGATATTGCTCCATCCATTGCTTCCTTCCTGGAGATTTCCATGCCGGACAATGCTACAGGGGTGGTCATCTCCGACCTGATCAAATAGCATCAAATATCTATACTATTAAGGGAGTTCCGGGTGTCGAAGAAGGTTTTGATAAGGCCCGGGTTCTTTTCTGCAGCATTGCCCACCACCAGCATATCTGCTCCTGCATTGAACAGTTCCAGTGCAGTTTCAGCTGAACGGATGCCTCCGCCCACCATCAGGGGGAGGGATATTTTTTTTCTGATGGCACAGATCATGTCAGGCTCCACCGAATGAGAAGCGCCGCTGCCTGCCTCCAGGTAGAGAGATTTTAGACCCAGCATTTCCCCGGCCATGGCGGTGGCCACAGCGATATCCGGTTTATCTCCCGGGATGGGGCTCGTGTTGCTCATGTACCCCACGGAGGTCGCCTTCCCGTTTCCGATCAGCATATATCCGGTGGGGATCACCTCTATTCCGGAACGACTCAGGTGGGGAGCAGCCAGCACATGATTTCCAATCAGGAACTCGGGATTTCGTCCGGAGATCAGAGAGAGAAACAGGATTCCGTCTGCCCGGTCTGAAAGTTGATAGATATTGCCTGGGAAAATAAAGACCGGTAGCCTGGTGCCCAGCTTCAGGGCGGTGATGGTGATTTCAATGGGTTTGAAAAGAATGCTTCCACCCACCAGCAGAAGGTCGGGCGGATAAAGATTGATATATCCAATCAGCTCCTCCAGGCTCTTGTCATCGTAGCCATCCGGGTCCACCAGGAGTGCAATGCGTTTTTTGCTTCTGTCCTTAAGCTGTTCGTAGAAGGTGTTCATGCCTTGACGCACCATACCAGCGCGTAATTATCGTGTTGCAGATACTCCATTTCAAAACTCTCCTCACCGTTTCCGTTGATTACATTCCCTTCCATATGTCCGTGCTCCTCGTCCGGATGAAAGGGAGCAATGGTAATGCCGTCCCTGAAATTGATATCCTGCTTGTCGCAAATCTTATAGAGGGCCTCTTTGGCGCACCAGTGCAGGTAGAGGTGAAACTTTGAAAGCTCAGGATCGCTGATGATATTCTCCCGTTCGTTGATAAACTTATTGGCCACCTTGCTGATCTTTCCTGACATAAACTCCAGGTCGATCCCCACGCGTTTATCTTTGCTGATCATTACGGCAGTGAGGTTGTTGGAGTGGGAGATAGAGATATTATGAGTATTGCCCCTTACGAAAGGCTTGTTCTCCGCATTGTAAAGAATGCGGGTATCCTTACCCAGCATGGTTTTCACCAGAGCCCGGACGCTGAGCCATTCAACCTTCCTGCTGATGTTCTTGAAGCTGTCGAGTTTTGTTTTCTCCACGGCAACCAGGTTGACCATGCTGTAGAGTGTATCAAAATCCTCTGTAATCTCCCACACACCTAAATGGCATTCCGGTAATATTTCTGTTTTCAAAAATACTCCCACTATATCTCAATTAGATCCCCTGTGAGGGGTGACTAAGATAAGCAAAATTGATTAATACTTCCACTGGGTGGTTTCGATCATATGAAGGATGTCCTCCCTAAGAAAATCAATAACCGGGTTCAAGGAATCGCGATTTGGCTGAGTGTTAAAATATAGCGAGCCTCTCAGGAAGTGATCGGTGCTGTCGGTAATGAAGAACTGGACCGCCGAAGCCACCTCCCCTTTAAGATCGTATACCATCCCGAACCTCTTTTGCTCTCTGTAAATAAAGGGTGTCTCCTCGATCCCTTGCGCTTTTACGGTATGTTTGTAGACCAGCTCCCGGCAATCGGTAATCAGGGCATTCAGTTGATCGTCCACAGCTTTGTAACTAAGGTGAATCTTCCCGTTGAGTTGCGGAACGGATACATTGATCCATCCATCTTCGCTTCTGGGGCCGCTGTCAATCTCCACCACGGCATAGGCAGGGATCTCGAACTGGTAAAACTCCTGATCGCTGTAAATAACATATGCTTTTTCAGGATAGGAAATTTTCAGGTAACCTGTTGGCTTCGGGGTGTAGGATTCCTTGCAAGAGGAGCTCAGGAGGAGCAAAGCCACGGTAAGCAGGGCGAGCCAAAGTCCGCTATTTCTATATTTCGCACTCATTCTTTCTGTTCCGGTTTTTTGAGAAATACCTTCACTTCTTTGATCCTGCGTTTGTTCATGGCCAGTACAGTAAATTCGATCCCCTTGCATAACATTACATCATTCATCCGCGGGAATCCGCCTTTTAACTCCAGGAGCAGTCCGGCAACCGTCTCTGCATCTCCTTTCACCTCATCGAAGAGCTCATCATCCACTTCGGTCACTTTGTAAAAATCGTTCAGCAGTGTTTTCCCATCAAAAGCATAGGTCCGATCATCAATGATCCTGTAAAACTCTTCAGCCTCGTCCGACTCATCGGTAATTTCACCCACCACCTCTTCCAGGATATCCTCCATGGTGACAATTCCTTCCGTGCCGCCGTATTCATCTACCACTATGGCCAGGTGGATCTTCTTCTCCTGGAACTCTTTTAGCAGGTCATTAATCTTTTTGGTTTCGGGCACAAAGAAGGGTTCCCGGATCAGCTTCTGCCAGTTGAACTTGTTTTTTTGGTTGATATGGGGCAGGAGGTCCTTCACATAGAGGATCCCTTTCAGGTGATCAAAGGTTTCTTCATAGACAGGTATCCGGGAAAAGCCAGAGTCGATAATCAGCCTGGTCAGAGTAGCCAGATCGGTCTCGATGTCCACAGCAACCACATCTGTACGCGGTTTCATTATCTCACTTACCTCCAGGTTGCTGAAGCGCACGATCCCTTCCAGCATCTCCTTTTCATCCTCCACCACATCGGTGGCCAGGTCCAGTGCCTCCGACAGATCGTCCATGGAGATGTTCTTCACCTTCTTTGCCAGTCTCCGGTTGACCAGTCCGGTCGACCGGACCAGGATAAAGATCAGTGGTTGAAACAGTTTGTCAAGGATCACCAGGGGAACGGCCATCCCTCTGGCAAACTTCGGTGCAAAGCGGTTGGCATAGACCTTGGGCATGATCTCCCCAAAGAGCAGGAGGAGAAAGGTGATCACAATAACCGTGATCAGAAATCCAAGCAGGGGAGCATGGTTAAAGTCAAAAATGTCATTGGTAACATAGGAGGCAATGATAACAATGCCAACATTTATAAAATTATTGGTAATCAGGATGTTGGCAAGAAGCCTTTCTGGTTTGTCCAGCAGCTTAAGTACCATAATCTCCCTGCGGTTGGGGTGGTCCTTCAGCTCACTGAGGTGGCTTGGGCGCAGACTAAAATAGGCCACTTCCGAACCGGAGATCATGGCCGAAAAGAACAGCAGAATGGCCACCACCACCATGCCAATAATCGCCCCTGAAGTGAGAGGCATCAGCATACTCTGTTGTAGAATGATTAAAAA
>QMPQ01000049.1 GCA_003648635.1 Bacteroidota bacterium
GCTTTGCTACTTACCAATAGAAGAGGGCATAGTAACTAGGGCATAGTAACTAATTACTATCCAATGGTTTCCTTGATTATTTTATTTGCTTTAGCCAGGGCTGCGTCAATGCCCTGTGGATTTTTTCCGCCCGCAGTGGCAAAGAAGGGCTGTCCGCCCCCGCCACCCTGGATCTCTTTGGATACTTCCCGGATCAGGGTAGAAGCGTTGAGATCATAGTTCTTGATGGCTACATCGGCCAGCATAATGGCCAGGTGGGCCTTTCCCTCAATTTCTGCACCCAGCACAAGGCATATCCTGGGGTATCTGGAGCGAACCTGGAAGGCCAGGTCCCGCAAGAGGCCCGGATCATCAAGCTCAACCCTGGAGACTGCAAGGGTGATATCACCAATGATCTGCATCTGGTCCTGCAGGTTTTTGGCAATGACACCCAGCATATTCTTCTGGAATTTCCCCACCCGTTTGGCAAGTGAACTATGCTCATCAAGGACAGAACTTACCGCCTTGACCAGGTCTTTCTGGTTCTCAAAGTTGCCTGCGATCTGCTTGACTATCTCCAGATGTTCATCAATATAGCGTTCTGCAACCTCGCCGGTGAAGGCTTCAATGCGCCTGATACCCGCAGCTATGGAGGATTCCCTGAAGATTCTGAAAATGCCGATCTGACCGGTGGCTGCCACATGGGTTCCCCCACAGAGTTCCACAGACTCGCCGAATTTAATGACCCTGACGGCATCGCCATACTTTTCACCAAAGAGAGCCAGGGCTCCCATCTTCTCCGCTTTACTCTTGGGAACCGTACGATGTTCCTCGATGGGGCTGTTGAGGCGGATCATCCGGTTGACCATATGTTCCACCTTTCGAAGCTCTTCGTCGCTAACTTTCTGAAAATGGCTGAAGTCAAAGCGAAAATAATCGGGTTCCACAAGCGAGCCTTTTTGCTCCACATGTGCGCCCAGCACTTCCCTGAGGGCATAATGCATCAGGTGGGTTGCGGTATGGTTATTGGCGGTTCGGGTTCTTCGGTCCAGGTTCACTTTTGCTTTGAAGGCGGAAGCAGGATCCTCAGGAAGCTTTTTAGCCACATGGATGATCAGTTCATTCTCTTTGCGGGTATCGATGATCTCCACCTTCTCCTTTTCATTTTCAATGATCCCGCGATCGCCTACCTGTCCGCCGCTTTCAGCATAGAAAGGAGTCAGGTTGAATACCAGGTGGTAGAGCTCTTTCTTTTTGGACACCACTTTGCGATAGCGAGTGATTTTTACCTCCGTGCTTAACCAGTCATAACCCACAAATTCTTCTGTGTCATCGGCCATTAGTACAGTCCAATCGCCCGATTCAGTTTCGGCTGCTTTCCTGGAGCGGTTCTTCTGTTGATCCATCTCTGCCTGAAACTCCTCCCGGTTCACTTTCATCCCCTGTTCTGCCAGGATCAGCTCCGTCAGGTCAAGGGGAAATCCAAAGGTGTCATACAGGATGAAGACCTCTCTTCCATGAATGGTCTGACTTTTTTCAGCTTTGGCTTTCTCCACCAGGCGATCCAGCAGTCCCATACCCGTTTCCAGGGTGGAGAGGAAGGACTGTTCCTCCTCCTTTATCACACGCTGAATCAAATCCTGTTGTGCTACAAGCTCAGGAAAGGCTCCACCCATGGTGTCCAGGAGGGCGGGGACCAGGCTATAAATAAAGGGTTCTTGCTGCTCCAGGTAGGTATATCCGTAGCGGACTGCCCTGCGCAGGATCCTGCGAATCACATATCCAGCCTTGTTGTTGGAGGGAAGTTGTCCGTCGGCAATGGAAAAGGCAATGGCCCTCAGGTGGTCGGCCACCACCCGCATGGCCACATCGCTACTGGGATCAGATCCGTAGCGGGTGCCTGAGAGTTTCGCAATTTCTCCGATAATGGGCTGAAAGACATCCGTATCATAGTTGGATTTCTTCTGCTGTTTGGCCATGCACAGCCGTTCAAATCCCATACCGGTGTCCACATGCTTTTCGGGCAGATTCTCCAGTTCTCCGCTGACTTTCCGGTTAAACTGGATAAAAACCAGGTTCCAGATCTCGATCACAAGGGGGTGATCGCGGTTAACCAGGTCTGCACCAGGTATCTTTTTCCGATCTGCTTCATCGCGGAGGTCCAGGTGAATTTCAGAGCAGGGTCCACAGGGTCCCGTTTCACCCATCTCCCAGAAGTTGTCCTTTTTGGAGCCATCCAGGATGCGATAGGGAGGGAGAAATTCCTTCCAGTGGTCAAAAGCCTCCTGGTCGCGTTCCACTCCGTCTTTGGGATCCCCTTCGAACACGGTGACATATACCCGGTCGGTATCCAGCTTCATTCGTTCGGTGAGGAATTCCCAGGCCCAGCCGATGGCCTCTTTTTTGAAATAGTCTCCAAAGGACCAGTTGCCGAGCATTTCAAACATGGTATGGTGGTAGGTATCGTGACCAACCTCCTCCAAATCGTTGTGTTTGCCGGTTACCCGCAGGCATTTCTGAGAATCAGTCACCCTTGGATCAGTGGCTTTGCGACTTCCAAGGAAATAGTCCTTGAACTGGTTCATGCCCGCATTGGTAAACATCAGGGTAGGATCGTTCTTCAGGACCATGGGAGCAGAGGGGAAAATATGGTGCTGTTTTTCCTTGAAAAAATCCAAAAATGCTTGCCTGATTTCCTGTGAACTCATGTGCATAAATATTTAAAAAGTAAAAAAAAGGTAACCCAGGGGGACAAATTTCGTAAATAATATCATTGACAGGGGCAAAAATAAGTTTTTTGACGAATGTTTGGGATATTTCAGTTCATTTTCTATTTTTAGCCCCCAAGATTAAGCGCATGTTAGATAGGAAATACTACATAAATACGGAAACGCTTAGGTATGAGCGCGTTAAGCTAACGCGAAAGCAGTTATTCCGCTACCTGGGGCTCTTTTCCTTCGGGCTAATTACCCTTGCAATTTTGATGAGATTCGGATTTGAGCGTTTTTACCCCACGCCAAGAGAAATTATTTATCAACAAGAAAATAACAATCTTAGATCCGAGTATGCATCACTTAATCTAGAACTCCTGGAAGTTGAATCCCAACTGACAGACCTTAGAAACAGGGACGATCGTTTTTACAGGGCCATTCTAAGTCTGGATCCCATTCCCAGCTCCATTCGCACTTTAGGTATAGGTGGAGCGGAGCGCGGCCAGCGCCTGAAGAACCTGAGGAATCCCGGGATGGTGCGGATTGTAAGTAATCGAATCGATAATATTACAAACAAGGTAAGACTCCAGAACAACAGTTTGAGCGTTGTCTTAGATGAGGCCCTGGATAAACAGGAGTTTCTGGCATGCAAGCCCTCTATCAATCCCATATCACCTGCCGATCCTACCTGGCTTACATCAACTTACGGGTACCGAAATGATCCTTTTACCGGCAAGCGCACTGCCCATCATGGCATTGACCTGGCAGGACCGATTGGACTTGATATCCATAGTACCGGTGCAGGAACAGTGATAAGAGCCAGGATGAACAGGTACGGATATGGAAAAGAGGTGGTTGTGGATCACGGTTTCGGTTATACCTCCACGTATGCCCACCTGGATGACATCCTGGTTGAGAAGGGGCAAAAATTAAAGCGTGGAGAAATAGTTGGGACCCTGGGCAGCACCGGAAGATCTACCGGTCCCCACCTCCATTATGAGATCAGAAAAGATGGCCGGGCAGTGAATCCCTTCTACTTTTTCTACGAAAATCTCACTTCTGAAGAGTACACCCTGCTTGCTTCACGGGCTAGTTTTCCTAAGGGTTCGTATCAGCCTGTGGCAATGAGCCAGAAATAATTTCTATTGAAGCTTATTATTTCCCATTGAGCCAGAAATATTTGCTATTTTTGCACCCAATTATTAGATCGATTTTGTGGGAATGGAGCAATCACAGTTTAAATTTAATCCGGAAGATCTTAATTACAGGAAGCTGGACGATAGTCTGGGAGCACGCACTTGGCGGATAGTCATTTATGTGGCAGCTTTGGTTGTGATTGCGGTTCTGCTCAATGTGGTCTATTCACTCTTTTTCGATACACCCAGAGAGCGGCAAATTCGTAGAGAGAATGAGCTGCTGCTTGAAGAGTATCAGGCACTCAGCGAAAGAAAGAGGATGGTCGATACCGTGATGCAGGAGGTGGAACAGATCGACCGGGATATCTACCGGGTGATTTTCGAAACGGAACCGGTACAGCCCGATGTAAGCCAGGCATCGGGAATGACCTATCAGAACCTTTTGCTTACCGGGGATGAAGAGATTGTAAACGGCTCGGCACATAAGCTGGATTCCATGATTACGCAAATTAATCGTAGCAAATCCATCTATGATATGTTGATGATCAGGGGGGAAAACCACCCTGAGATGCTTCCGGCACTACCGGCAATACAGCCTATTGAGAATCGCGACCTGACTTTGATCGCTTCAGGTTTTGGTCACCGCATTCATCCCATTTATAAGATTCCTAAAATGCACACAGGAATCGATTTTTCGGCTCCGGTGGGAACTCCCGTATATGCCACAGGGGATGGTGTGGTGAAGACTGTGATCCGTTCGGAACGCGGATTGGGAAACCAGATCATCATCGATCATGGTTTTGGTTACACCACCCTCTATGCTTCCATGGACGAACTGAATGTGAGGCAGGGGGCAGAGGTGAAAAGGGGCGATCAGATAGGCACGGTGGGAGACACCGGCTTAAGTGTTGCTCCTCACCTGCATTATGAAGTGCACCTGAACGGGGTAGCAATGAATCCTATAAACTACTTTTTCCTGGAACTTTCGCCTGGTGATTATGACCGCTTGATTTTAATTTCGATGAGGTCGGGACAGTCTTTTGATTGACACACTTTTTTTTTATATTGCAGTCCATATGGATAGATTTAGTTTTGACCCTCATACCCTGTCCTACCACAAGATCGAATTCAGTCAGAAGCGAAAATTTTCGCGTTTCCTGGCTTTTCTAGGGCTCACTCTCACCTTTTCCATCGCCCTTCTTTTTTTAAGAGACCAGCAATTTCATTCTCCCCGCTCCCAAAATCTGTCAGCTGCCCAGCAGAAAATAACCTATGAGCTGAAGCTGATGGACCAGGACCTCTTGCAGTACGAGAACAATCTTGGCTTAATGGCATTCAATGATGACCATATCTACCGTGTTTATTTCGGAGTACAACCATGGTCCATAAGGAGCGTGGGTGTGGGTGGATCGCGAAGATACGATCGCTTACAGCAATTCAAATTTGAAGATCTCCTGAAGCGAATCTATACCAATATTGACCAGGTTGAACGAAAACTGGTTATGCAGTCCACCTCCTTTGATGAAGTAATTGACCTTGCCTGGACCAAGGAAGAGTGGATGGCAGCCCGACCTGCCATTCAGCCCATTGGAAGGAAGGACCTGATACGCTTTGGATCTTCTTTTGGAACGCGGATGCATCCCATACTGAAAGTAGTCAGGCCTCATGAAGGAATTGACCTCACAGCACGGCGGGGAACCAATATTTATGCCACTGCCGATGGAAAGGTACTTCAGGCGGGATACAGAGCCGGGGGCTTTGGAAAAAAGGTTCTGCTCGATCACGGTTATGGATATCGTACGGTTTATGGCCACTGTGATGAAGTACTTGTGGAGCCAGGTCAGCAGGTGAAGAGGGGAGAGGTGATTGCCAGGGTAGGAAGCACCGGACTCTCCAAATCGCCTCACCTCCACTACGAAGTTCATGTAAACGGACGTCCGGTAGACCCCATTAATTATTACGCCAATGATCTCTCGGCCAAGGAGTTTGAAAATATGATCGATATGCTCTCCAACGCCGATCCTTCTTTTGATATTAATTAATCCGAAAATGCATAGGTATGAGGCTGATGGTAGCATGTTTTGTGTTGTTGTCTGCACTTACACTGCAGGCGCAGGACCCAGTAAAGCTGCCTGTTCCCACCCTTGATCTGTGGAGTACATATAATCTGACCGGGATTCCCGATAAGGCGCAAGTCCTGGATATCATTCCGGAAAAACTTCCCTTACCTCCCTTGACCGATTCCATGCTCTGGAGCTGTCTTTATCTGGATGAACTACAGGAGTATGGATCTCTGACCATTATTGGCACTGGCGATATCATGCTGGGAACCAGCTATCCCTCAGAAAGTTATCTTCCACCCACTCAGGATTGCAGCCCCATTCTCAGACCGGTACACCATGTGCTCCAATCGGGCGATCTGCTTTTTGGAAATATGGAAGGAGTTTTCTGTTCGGAGGGGGGGACCCCAAAGAAATGCAAGGACCTTACCAAGTGCTATGTATTCAGGATGCCGGATCATTTTCTGTCCTGTATTCTTGATGCTGGCTATGATGTATTAAGTGTGGCCAATAACCATGTGAACGATTTTGGCTCTGTTGGCCGGACATCCACGGCTGCCATGCTCGATTCGGCGGGTGTGGCCTATGCCGGATTCCTGACCCATCCCTGGACCCTGTTTGAAAAGGAGGGGGTGACTTATGGTTTTGCAGCTTTTGCCCCAAACAGGGGTACCATGGACCTGCTGGATTATGACCGGGCTGCAGAAATTACTGCTATGCTGGACTCCATGGCCGATATAGTGATTATCTCCTTTCACGGGGGTGCCGAGGGGAAGGACCATCAGCATGTGCTTCGCGGGGACGAGGAATATCTGGGGGCCAATCGCGGCAATGTATTCTATTTTGCACATCGCGTGGTGGATGCAGGCGCCGATGTGGTATTCGGTCACGGGCCGCATGTGACCAGGGCGGTGGAATTGTACAGAGACCGTTTGATCTGTTACAGCCTGGGAAATTTTGCCACCTACAGGCGCTTCAATCTGAGGGGCCCCAATGGAATAGCTCCCATTGTGAAAGTGACGGTAGACCGGGAGGGGAGCTTTTTGCAGGGTGAGGTGGTATCGATCTACCAAGCGGGAGAGGGGGGGCCGAGGATTGATCCTGCAGGCCGGGCTATGGCGAAACTGAAAATGCTCACAGAGATTGATTTCCCGGATCAGGAGCTGGTGGTAGACAGCGACGGAGTTCTATGGACGAGGTAAGGCATGCAAGGCTTAAACCGATTGATTCTAAAGGTGGAAATGTTTAAATTGAACTTTGTTTTTTGAAACTATACGATATGCCCTATAAAGAAGTCAAAGTTGAGAAGCTTTATTACTCCATTGGAGAGGTGGCAAAAATGTTTGATGTCAACACCTCACTGATCCGATTCTGGGAAAAGGAGTTTGATATCATAAAGCCCAAGAAGAATAAGAAGGGAAACCGGCTTTTTACCAAACAGGATATCGATAATTTTCATATCATCTATCACCTGGTGAAGGAGAACGGGATGACACTGAAAGGTGCCAAGAAAAAGATGAAGGAGAACAAGGAGGATACAGAACACAATTTCGAAATCGTCAGGTCCCTTGAACAAATCAAGGAGATGCTCACGGATCTGGTCTCATGATACCACTCAGGGACATTACCAGCTACCTGGAGGGGCTGGCAGCTCCTTCTCTCCAGGAATCTTATGATAATTCAGGACTTCAGGTAGGTGATCCAGGAATGGAGGTACACGGAATCCTGGTGGCGCTGGACGCCAGCGAGGAGGTCCTGCTGGAAGCAGAAGAACTGGGGTTTAACCTGGTGCTTACGCATCACCCGGTGATTTTCGGGGGACTTAAATCTATTACCGGAAGAAGCGGGCCCGAACGCATCGTGAAACTGGCCATTCAGAAAGATATTGCCATTTACAGCGGACATACCAATTTTGATGCCATCACGGGAGGAGTAAACAGTGCGCTGGCAGACAGGCTGGGACTGGTGGACCAGCAGATCCTTTCTCCAATAAGTGGTGGGCTCAAGAAGGTGGTGGTCTATGTACCTCATGCACAAGTGGAGTTGGTCAGACAGGCTATGTTTGATGCAGGGGCCGGCTTACTTGGGAATTACGATAATTGCAGTTTTAACATGGAGGGCAGCGGGACTTTCAGGGGAGGCGAAGGAAGTCAGCCCTTTGCAGGTGAAACAGGTGTTTTTCATCAGGAGCCTGAAACCAGGCTGGAAACTATAATTCCTGCCGAGCTAAGTGCCAGGGTAGTCAGCGCGATGTGTGCAGCACATCCCTATGAAGAGGTCGCCTATGATATCTATCCCCTTGAAAATAAGGATCCCCTCAGGGGCATGGGGATGATCGGCCGTTTGGAGAATCCCATGGATGAAGAAGTTTTCCTGGGATTCCTGAAGGACCGATTCAAAGCCAGCGTAGTCAGACACACCGCGCTTCTGGGAAAACCGGTGCGTAAGGTGGCTGTTTGTGGCGGATCGGGGAGTTTTTTGCTTGGGAAGGCGAAAGCTAAGGATGCCGATGTTTTTGTGACAGGCGATATGAAATACCACCAGTTTCTTGAAGCTGAAGGGCGGCTTGTAGTGATGGATATCGGCCATTTTGAAAGTGAGCAATTTACAAGGGAGCTTTTTTATGATCTACTTAAGAAAAAATTCCCTAAATTTGCAGTCCGTTTATCGGAAACAGAAAAAAATCCAATTAAATATTTTTAGTAAATGGCGAAAGCAAAAAAAGGTGCAGATGTTGCAGAGATGACAGTTGCCGAGAAATTGAAAGCCTTGTATGACCTTCAGCTGGTAGACACTTCCATAGATAAGATCAGGATCCTTCGTGGCGAATTACCCCTGGAGGTTCAGGATCTTGAAGATGAAATCGAAGGACTGCAGACCCGGGTTTCCAAGTTCGATGAGGATATTGAAAGTCTGGATAAATCCATCAATGGAAAGAAGCAGGCGATCGCCAATGCCCAGGAGCTTATCAAGAAATACTCGGAGCAGCAGAACAATGTCAGGAACAACCGTGAGTATGACTCTCTATCCAAAGAGGTTGAGTTCCAGACTCTTGAGATTGAGCTAAGCGAGAAGCGCATTCGGGAGTTTACCGTACAGATTGACGAGAAGAAGGAAGTTATCGGGGAGTCGACCGAAGTTCTGGATGGACGTAAACTGGACCTGGAGAATAAGAAGAAGGAGCTGGATGATATTGTCGCGGATACCAAGAAGGAGGAGGAAGTGATGGAGAAGAAGTCGGCCAAACTGGAAGAAATTATCGAAGAACGTTTGGTTTCAGCTTATAAGAAGATCAGGGGAAATGCGCGGAACGGACTAGCAGTTGTGCCCGTTGAGCGTGATGCCTGTGGGGGTTGTTTTAACAAGATCCCGCCACAGCGTCAACTGGATATCGCATCCAGAAAAAAGATTATCGTCTGTGAATATTGTGGACGGATTCTGGTTGATTCAAGGGAACAAGAAGTAAAAAAATAGTTCTTTAAGGAGTGATTACCTCCCCGCAGCCCTGGAGGCGGGATCGGGTATCTTCCAGGAATAGCTTCATTTTACTCATATCCGCTGCAGACATTTCAATCAGGGTTTCTGAAGCAGGATCAAGATTAGCAGGCACCAGCGTAAAGCGGGTGCCTTTTTTTGTTTGCGGTTTCCATACCCAAACAGGAAGATAAGCAGTGCTGGTAATCTCATGACTTTCCTTTGACAGGACCATCTCGAAGATTATGCCACCATCGCGGGACCTGTTACGCTGGTTGGAGATCAGGTTGCCCAGGGAGTAAACTACCAGGTTCCCAGCTCCATCACCCCGGATGGGCTGTACCACATGGGGATGGGAGCCAATCACTGCATCGGCACCCAGTTCAAACAAGTAGGCTGCAAGTTCCTGTTGCTGAGAGCTCTCTGTAAGCTGGTATTCATTGCCCCAGTGCATGGTAACCAGGATAAAATCGGGTAAGGCCGTATGTGCTTTCTGCATATCCTCCCTGATCTGTGCCTTGTCGATGCGGTTGATAATGCTGGGTGGGCGGTCCTTGATCCCGTTGGTTCCATAGGTATAATTAAGCAGGGCGATCCGTATCCCTTTCTTCTCCACTACAAGTGGATAGTAGTCTGCGCGTGACTCCGGACCCGAAAAAGTTCCGGTCTGAACGATCTCTTCCTTTTCGAGTACCTCAATGGTTCGCACCAGTCCCTTTTGTCCCCTGTCCAATGCATGGTTGTTGGCATTGATCAGGATATCAAATCCGGCCCATTTCAGGTCAACTGCCAGTTTATCCGGACTGGAAAAGGCGGGATAGCCTTTGTAAGGCTCTCCTGCAAATGTAACCTCCAGGTTTCCGATTACCAGGTCGGCCTCCTGCAGGTAAGGGCGCAGGTACTGAAAACAGGGTTTGTAATCATATCCGGGCTCACCTGTGGCAAGCGCAGAAGCAATCTGGGTATCATGCCCCATAATATCGCCGGTAAATACCAGCTTCAGCTGCGACTCCTGGGCTGCAGAGGCCAGGCAAAAGAAGAGCCCTGTAATGATGCTTATGCTTCCTCTCAAAGCGTTGTTGTTAACCATTAGCAGGGATTAATATAGCAATAAGTTGCCACATTTTTTAACTTGCACCTGAACCCTAAGCTCTAGTCATGAACATATCAAGCCCAAACAATTTAACTTTAAACAAAGCTAAACTGAACCTGATTAGCTTATTATTCCTACTTACCCTGATCTCCGGATGCAGCGTAAGCGATAGCGATGAAAATCAGGAGGACAGAGCGCAGGAAGAGATTCCGGTGGAGTATATTATGCTTACACCTACAGATTTCAGGACTAGAATTGCAGAAGCTCCCATCGCCTACCTCCCCCTGGGAACCCTGGAGTGGCACGGGGAGCATCTTCCACTGGGTTCCGATGGGATGCAGTCTTTCTCCTTTATGAAGGACCTTGCATATGAGGTCGGAGGGATTGTCCTTCCCATGTTGTATCTGGGTCCTGATATGATGATGGCAGAGGGGGAGAAGGAACTCTATGGAATGGATTTCTGGCTGAGTCTTGAGGAAGGGCGTACATATATGACTCCGCAACAGTTGGATGGCAGCGCTTACTGGGTTCCTGATGAGCTCTTCCACCAGATTGTGGAACAATCCATTAAACAGCTGGCGCGTGCCGGATTTAAAATTATTGTGGCACATGGGCATGGTCCCTCCACGCGTCATGTGATCGCACACTGGAAAGAGTGGGAAGAGATGTATGATGTGCTGATCTATACCTGCTGGTCGTGGAACATCAGAGGAGAGAATGACCAGGAATCAAGCGAGAAGTCAAACAGGGAAGGCCTGGGCATCATGACCGACCATGCGGGCATGAATGAGACCTCCTTAATGATGTATTACTATCCGGATCTGGTAAAAATGGAGCAGCTTTCGCCCGATACGGCCCTGTGGCCCCTGGCAGTGGCGGGAAAGGACCCACGCCTGTTTGCCAGTGCTGAACAGGGGCAGAGCGCAGTTGAATTTCAGCTGGAACGGATGACAAAGCTCCTTCGAGAGGCCTTGCAAAGAATTTTACCAGCTTCCACCGGCACCTCCGCCTCCAAAGGAGCCGCCTCCTCCACCTCCGAAACCTCCGAAACCGCCGCCGCTGCTAAAGCCGCCACTACCGGATGAGAAGTTACCAAAGCTACCTGAGTGTCTGCCACCCGACATCATTCCCAGGGCCAGCCAGAGGGGCAGGTTGCTTCGGCCCATGCCAGAGCTTCTTCTTCTGCCTCCAAAGATGGCGGAGAAAATAATGAGCATGAAAATAAATCCCGCAATGGAGGAACCTCGCCCCGATGAACCCCGGTTTTTGTATTCCTCGGCAGTGAATTTACCATCAAGCAGGGAGATCATCACAGAGGTGGCCGAGTCGATACCGGCATAAAAGTCCCCGTTTCTAAAATTGGGAAGTATCTCATTGTGCACGATTCTTGAGGCAATGGCATCGGGAATATATTCCTCCAGTCCGTAGCCGGTGGAGATATAAACATCATTTTGCTGCATATCCATAAGCAGCAGCAAACCGTTGTCTTTTCCCTGTTGGCCCACCCCCCACTGCTCTCCTATCCTCTGACTCAGGTCGGAGACGGCATAGCCCCCATTATCATCCACAGTCACCACAAAGATCTGTGTGGAGGATCGATACTCAAATTCATTTAGCTTAAGTTCCAGTGCGCTTTTCTCCTGACTGCTGAAAACTCCGGCATAGTCGTTCACCCATGATTGGGGTTGAGCCGGAACCGGGAGTTTATCCTGAGCCATGCTCCAGAAAGGAGCTGCTACCAGCATACAAAAGGCGATTATCACATATTTTTTCATCCTAATTTCCTCCAAATGATATATCGTCAGACAATTCGTTTACATCCCCATCCTGATAGGGAAAATGATCTTTCAGTGCCACTCCCGTCATAAGGATTCCCTCTTTAAGTCCAGTGGAAAAATTACCCTCTGAAAAGTGTAAGGCCATAGTTTCCTTAATGCTGTCCCAGAAATTATCGGGTGTGAGCGCATTGACTCCTGCATCTCCCAGAATGGCAAACTTATGATCCTTCACCGCCAGGTAAAAGAGTACGCCGTTGCGCTGCTCTGTACCTTGCATCTCCAGTTTCTCGAACCACCAGGCCGCCCGATCCATCACATCCTCCTTACAATGGTTATCCAGATGTACCCGAATCTCACCCGATGTATTGAGCTCCGCCTCTTTTACAGCCGATTTGATCAGCTCTTTCTCCTCTTTGGAGAAAAAATTCACAGCATTCATAGTTTCTCTTTTATTATTTTAAAACTCGACAACAGGTGCGGTTTCGCTTCCGGCAAGAGCCTCAAAATAGCCTTTTGCATCAAAGCCTGTGATTCCGGCAATCACACTGGCTGGAAACTTCCGGATGGAGGTATTGAAACCTCGTGTGATCTCATTGAACTTTCTCCGTTCCACAGCAATGCGGTTTTCCGTACTTTCCAGTTGTGCCTGGAGGTCCAGGAAGTTCTGGTTGGCCTTTAGATCTGGATAGCGCTCAATGGTGACCAGCAGTCTGGACAGGGCAGAGCTTAATCCATCCTGTGCCTGCTGGAAGGTAGCCAGAGATTCGGGAGTGATGTTAGATGGGTCAATGGTAACACTGGTGGCTTTGGCACGCGCCTCAATGACCTGTGTAAGGGTCTCCTGCTCATGTTCGGCATATCCCTTAACCGTATTGACCAGGTTGGGGATCAGGTCGGCCCTGCGCTGATATACATTTTCCACGTTGGCCCACTGACCGGTAACACCCTCTTCAAGTGTTACAAATCCATTGTATTTCTGTACTCCCCAGAGAATGGCCAGTACGACAACAATTCCAATGATAATCCAGGTTCTGTTCTTTTTTTTCATATTGATCTACGTTAATCGTTTGCTGTTTAGAAAGAGTAAATATAAGCATTGTCCAGCTACGCTTGTCCGGAAAGGTAAAATATCGGTGAAAATTCGATCAAAGCAACCTTTGCGTCCAGAATGTGTTATAAAACCCTCCAGGCATCATTCGCACAGGCTTCTGTTTTTTGTACTTTTGAGACACTTTAT
This sequence comes from Bacteroidota bacterium, assembly GCA_003648635.1. Taxonomy (GTDB): domain Bacteria; phylum Bacteroidota; class Bacteroidia; order Bacteroidales. Next base: position 13,469 of record QMPQ01000049.1, read on the forward strand.
AAAGCTCGATAGAATGAACAGTGAACAGTTTAAGTCGGCCATCCTTGAAGGGATCCCGGCACATCTGCCGCCATCTCAACAGCCAGCTCCGGAATTGAACCATGCTCCCAGAAGAAAGGATATCCTGACACCTGAAGAAAAAAAGCTGGCCATACGGAATGCCCTGAGGTATATACCGAAAGAACACCATGCGGCTCTTGTAAAAGAGTTCGCAGCCGAACTGGATACATTCGGCAGGATTTATATGTACCGTTACAAACCTGCATATGCCATCTCGGCCCGTAGCCTGGATGCCTATCCATACAATTCTCAGCAGGCCGGGGCCATTATGATGATGCTCTCCAATAACCTTGATCATGTGGTAGCTCAGCACCCCGACGAACTGATCACCTATGGTGGGAATGGCTCTGTCTTTCAGAACTGGGCCCAGTACCGGATATGCATGAAGTACCTGGCCGAGATGAACGATGAACAGACCCTGGTACTCTATTCGGGACACCCAATGGGCCTTTTCCCTTCACACAGGGAGGCTCCCAGGGTGGTGGTGACCAATGGGATGGTAGTTCCAAATTACTCAGGGCAAGATGATTACGAGCGAATGAATGCCCTTGGTGTAAGTCAGTATGGCCAGATGACAGCAGGCTCTTTCATGTATATCGGTCCCCAGGGAATTGTCCATGGCACTACTATTACGGTAATGAATGCCGCCAGACTCAAACTAAAAGGGGGAGACGGAACTCTGAAAGGAAAGGTTTTTGTGACCTCCGGACTGGGCGGGATGTCGGGGGCTCAACCTAAAGCTACGGTTATTGCAGGGGGTATTTGTGTGGTAGCCGAGGTGAATCCGCGGGCCACTGATGTACGTCATTCTCAGGCCTGGGTGGATGAGGTCTATACTGAGCTGGAGCAGCTGGCCGGTAGAATAGAGCAGGCGCGCCAGAACGGGGAAGCAGTCTCGCTGGCCTACCAGGGCAATGTGGTGGATCTATGGGAGTACTTGCTCCAGAAGGAGATTCCGGTGGAACTGGGATCGGATCAAACATCCCTTCATAATCCCTTTGCCGGAGGATATTACCCGGTGGGTATCGACTTTGAAGAGGCTAATCGGATGATGGCCGAGGAGCCGGAGCGGTTTAAAGAGGAGGTTTATAAGTCCCTGCGCAGGCATGTTACAGCTATTAATGGACTGGTTGATAAGGGGATGTACTTTTGGGACTATGGGAACGCCTTCCTGCTGGAGTCGGGCAGGGCAGGTGCCGAAGTTTTCCTGGAGGATGGAACTTACCGCTACCAGTCCTATGTGCAGGCCATCATGGGTCCCCTGTTCTTTGATTATGGATTTGGTCCATTCAGGTGGGTCTGTACCTCATCGGACCCGAAGGATCTGGCGGCGACCGACCGCATTGCAGCAGAGGTACTGGAACAACTACTTGCTGAAGCACCTGAAGAGATTCGCGGACAGATGGAGGACAACCTGCACTGGATCAGGGAGGCAGATAGCCACAAGATGGTGGTGGGCTCACAGGCCCGGATCCTCTATGCTGACAGTGAGGGCCGGATTGCCATTGCGAAAGCATTTAACAGGGCCATCCGGCAGGGCGAGATCCAGGCACCGGTGGTGCTGGGTCGGGACCATCACGATGTATCGGGGACCGATTCACCGTACAGAGAGACCTCCAACATTTACGATGGTTCGGCGTTTACAGCCGATATGGCAGTTCAGAATGTAATCGGGGATGCCTTTCGGGGAGCCACCTGGGTTTCGCTGCACAATGGCGGAGGTGTGGGCTGGGGAGAGGTGATCAATGGTGGTTTCGGCATGCTGCTGGATGGCACTTCTGAGGCAGATCGCCGTCTGGAACTTATGTTGCACTGGGATGTAAATAACGGAATTGCGCGAAGAAGCTGGGCCCGAAATGAAGGGGCTATCCGTGCCATTGAAAGGGAGATGGAGCGTAGTCCACTTTTAAAGGTTACCTTGCCAAATCTGGTGGATGATGCTCTGCTGTTATGAAAGATTAATTCTCAAAAATTAAAGCGTAGGGCCTTTCAATGGCAGCTTCCAGCTGGTGCATACTGATGTTCCTGCTGTAACGCACCTGCTCCTTTCCTTCAAAGAAAATAAGGATGGTGGGAATGCTAAAGACCCTGAATTGACCTGAGATCACCGGACTCTTCTCAATATCTACATAATGGGCCAGGATCCGTGGAAACTTATCTCGCAGGAGCTCTTCCACCTTGGGCTTGAGCACCTTGCAGACCGAGCAGGAGTCGCTGGAGAAATAGAGCACCAATACTTTTTCCCGGGAAATTTTGTCCTGAAGCTCCTGGATATTATAGATTCCTTCCATGGCTAATAATCCTCCTCGTTGAGCAGGACCAGCATACACTCGGCAATAGGTTCGATCCCTGCCTGCTTCAGACGGCCCATAAACTCCGGGTTGACAGTACCCGGGTTGAAAATGACCCGTTTTGGTTTCAGCGAGATAATGTAGTCGTAATAGTCCGCTTGCCTGGAAGAACCGATATAGATGGAAACGGTGTGAACATCTTCAATATGGGGCATGCCCACCTGGATCTCTTCATCAACGATCAGTCCCTCCTTGAAGCCCACGGCTACGACTTCCTGTTCGTGACGCAGCAAGCTTTTCACGGCCTTGTGTGAAAACCTGACAGGGTTAGGGCTGGCACCCAGGACCAATGTTTTTTTTCGATCTGCCAAGGGCATGTGGGTTTTTGAATCTGACAAAGATATGCATTCCTGAGAAATTAGGAACTAAAAGTCACGCGACGATAAGCGCTTTTAAGTGCTGATCAGGACCACGGCATAGGCGGAGACTCCCTCTTCGCGACCGGTAAAACCAAGTTTTTCTTCGGTGGTGGCCTTGACGGAGACCTGATCCTCCCGGAGACCAAGTTGCTTTGCGATTTGCTTTTGCATCCCTGGGATGTAAGGGCTTATTTTTGGAGTTTGCAGGCAGACGGTGCTATCGATGTTCCCTATCTCATATCCCCGTGAGCTCAGTAGTTCCCCGCATTTCTTAAGAAGAATGCTGCTCGCAATCCCTTTGTATGCGGGGTCGGTATCGGGGAAATGACTGCCTATATCGCCCAGGGCCGCAGCCCCCAGCATGGCGTCACAGATGGCATGAAGGAGGACATCAGCATCAGAATGCCCCACGGAGCCTTTGTAATGTGCGATCTCAATGCCACCAAGCCAGAAGGGGATTCCCTCTTCCAGGCGGTGTACATCATATCCGAAACCAATTCGGAAGCTCATGGAATTGATTTTATAAATTCAGGTCAGCAAAATCAAAGCCCAGGGTAAACCTGAGGGTGTTGGCCAGCGGACTGTTCTGTCCATTGGTGGGAACAAGGTAGGCAAAGTCCAGGGAAAATACATTAAGTTGAAGTCCCACACCTACGGTGAAATATTTCCTGTTGCCCTTGGAGGCGTGCTCGTAAAAATAACCTGTCCGTAATGCAAACTGCTTCCGGTACCAGTACTCTACCCCGATACTCAAGGAAATTTCGTTGACTTCTTCCTGAAACACACTATAGCTGCCATCTTCCTGTGGCACACCCGGGGCATCGTAGAAAGACTGGACCATTCCCATCACGGCCGATCCCGGGGCCGCCATTCCGCGGAGCACATACAGCTCATCGGTGGCAGTGTCAAGCGCCATTTTAGGAGGAGTGGGGACCAGGAGCTTGTTAACATCCAGGTTGGTGGATATGGTATTGTAATCGTCGATGTTATAGGTGAACCTTCCCCCGAGCCTCAGGTTGGTGGGGATAGGTGTTTTGTCGGAATCCACACTATAGGAGATGGGCGTACCCATGTTCGTAAGGGCGATCCCGGCGGCCCACTCTCCATCGCTCGTACCCACATCCACCTGGTTCTGATAATAGAAACCCAGGTCAGCCGCAAAAGAGATGCCGGCTTTGGTTTCCTGACCATCTGATGTCTGCTGCCCACTGGTGAGGTCGGAGCGTATAAAACGAAAGGCGATTCCACCGGAAAAGTTTTCGGTAAATAACCTGGAATAACCTGCATCCACTGCAAATTCGTTGGGATTATACTGCCCGGCAAAGCTTCCGTCAATATTTGTAAAGGTGATACTACCCAGGGAGAAATAGCGCAGGGACGTAGAGATCACCTGCTGTTCATCCACCCTGAAGAACCCGGACAGGTATGCCAGGTTGATATCGGGAATCAGATTCCTGAGCCAGGGTGTATAGGAGATGGCAAATCCCCCTTTGCTGTCAAGGAATGCATATTTACCTATGTTCCAGTGCTGTGAATTCACATCCGGTGAGGTGGCAACACCCCCGTCACCCATGCCCCCTGATCTTGAATCTGGAGCAATGGTCAGAAACGGGACTGCAGTCTGTATGGCATTTAGTTCCGGCCCCGTATTGGCACCTCCAAGTTGTCCAGTGTTTATCTGACCTGAAATATTTATGGAAAGCAGTATGAATGAACTGCTTATCAAAGTTATTAATCTTATTTTCAATTTGAAACGCATCGATATAATTTTGGACTGCAAATATAAAACATTAGAATGATTCGGGCAGCTAAGACGCCACGTCTTTAAGTACGTATAAGAGTCTGTTTTAGTATGCAAGTCAAGTTTTTTTTTCATACTTAACGGGCAATAATTAGTTTTCCTGATGAAGAGGCCATTTCTCCATCATCTGTACTCAGGGTGGCCCTGTAAACATACATACCACCCCCCATCTCTGCTCCCCCGGAGGAAGTGCCATCCCATTCAACAGGTTCCAGCCGGTATCCGGGCGAATCTACTTCCTGGTCGATGACCCGGACCAACTCACCAGACATGTTGTATATGTGGAGTACCAGTCTGAGATTGCTGTCGGGCCGGTTGTGTTCGATATTGAACCAGGTACGGTCGAAAAAGGGATTTGGGAAATTGTAGAGCTGCTCCATCAGCATCTCTTCCGATTCCATGACCACAAAATCGAGGATCGATTCGGAGGAGTTGTTGTGGATATCCCAGATTTTCACGGTGACCGAATAGGCCCCCGGCTCCAGTTTGCTAAAGGGATACCTGATCACACCTGAATTATATGAGTTGGCATTGGCCTGGTAAAATTCGTTCAAAATCACTGCATTGATCCGGTCCTCATTTAGAGTGGCTGTCAGATCATGTCCGATCCCGTTCCCGGTGGCATTGATCCCGAAGTTGTCCGACACATAGGCCAGCAGCTCCGGATTGTCATCGGTGATTCCACCTGAGATAAAAAAGCTATCGTTCATATAAAGTTCTACCACAGGATTTTCATTGTCTTCCATATTGTCCGACCCGACTCCTCCTACAGTAAAATCTTCATAGGATCCATGGGCGTCAATCTCCTGATTGTTGCTGTAGTAAGAGATTTTCCCTAGTCCATAGGCATAATTGATGTCCTTGGGAATATAGAAGCCAAAACTGAAGCGACCGTCTTTCACCGTGGCTTCTCCGCTGTAGAGAATATTATTTCTGACCTTAAAGGTGAAAACAGCTCCGCCATCGTTGGCAAGGGTCTCAATAGTTCTCTTTTTATCGAACACTTTGGGATAGACCATTCCGTTAAAATCATTTAAATGCAGACTATCTTCACTCTCCAGGTGTCCCGATATGGTCACCCACTGCAGGGCGGAGAGCGTATCGCTTTGCTGGGAAATGGCTGAGCCATTGATGGAATCGGTCATCACCCTGTGATTGGGATAGCTGAGGCGCAGTGAAGGATCTCCCAGCAGGGTAAAGTTACGTTTGTTGATTCCCGCGCCCGTATTGTTTTTGCTGTAGATAATGATATCGCCCAGGCGAAGGTTTTGCTGATTGGCATCCTTCTTAAACGCCACCTCATAAAAACGCTCATTCAGAGCGTGATTGGGACCGGAGTAAACCAGCCGGGTGGTGGTTAAGAGAGCAATACCCCCTCCCTCGGTATTGAGAAGCACCTCTTCCCCTCCGGAGCTTACCTCCAGATCCTCTGCACGGTCATACTGGTCGTATCTGCTGAATTCACAGGTGGCTGTTACAAAGAGAGGCAGCTTTTCCTTGTTCGTCCAGGTTCGGATTTCGTTGCTTGTGAGGATCTTTTCATGGGCAAGCCCGGTAGTGCCCCCGTGACCGGTATAGTTGATAATCAGCGCACCCCTGTGAACCTGGTCGTTGATGGCCCGGGTTACATCGGGATAGCTTGGGCCTGTGGAGAGCTCCTCCTGGGGATAAGCATCCAGGTAAATCTTATTGCTATTGTAGGCCGGGTAATTGTCCATCACATAGTTTGCCAGTTCATCGGCCTGCCGCATATGAATGTTGCTGTCCTCATCGTCTCCTATAAAGCAGAGTTGGTTTCGCCAGGCTCCCTGCTTGTCCGACATGTCATACCCAATAATTTTCTCCACCAGCGCTGAAGCCTCTTCAATTTCAGAAGCCGGAAGGCGTCCGATTCCAATATCCAGAAGTCCGTCGTACATCCCTTCATCGGTGTCGAGCAGACCAAAATAATCGTCGGAGACGTAGGAGCCAGTGGGGGAGAGAGACTCTTCCGACTGGTAGGTAAGTATCAGGTTGGGATTATACTGTTTCTCTCCACTACCCCGATTGTCGTACGATCCATCGCCGAACAGGAGCAGGTAGCGGCAGCTAGAGCTTGTTCCGCCTGAACGATCGTAGAACATCTTCATGAAATTACGAATGGCACCTACATCGGGTGTGCCGGAGGAGAATTCATTAAATACCTCTTGTTGTGTCACCACAGCCACATCCATGTCATCGTTTTCTCTTCGAAACTGAGCAAGTTCCTCAGCTTCTTCAAGAAAAAGCTCCGGAGTGAGAATAACCATCTCCGGGTGACTCAGGCCATGTAGATCCTGGTTCGCCACAGATCCCAGTCCTTCGCTTGAATAATCCGGGCTGGGGTAAGAGCCTTCAGGCCGAAATGCAATAAATTCCCTGTGCACATTGGTCTCAAGGGTAAAATTGGCAATCTCTCCTTCCAAAACATAGGCAATGTTTTGGGGATGTTGGGGATCAGAAACTTCCCAGATGATTATTTCA
>QMPQ01000050.1 GCA_003648635.1 Bacteroidota bacterium
GGCCCAGAGAGGTCCTGAAGAAGCCGTGGTTCTTGAAGCACTGACGGATTGGGCTGAATCTGAGGACGAACGTATCAAGTACTATTCAGGTACTGCCTTCTATGACAATACATTCATGCTGGATAAGCTGCCGGAAAGTGCTGAAGTCATTATTGATCTGGGTGAGTTCACGGCCATGGCAAAGGTGACAGTAAACGGTAAATACGCCGGAGGTTTGTGGACACCACCTTACCAACTGGATATCTCTGACCTGGTACGGGAAGGCGAAAACGAGCTGAAAATTGAAATTGTCAATACCTGGGTGAATCGCATCATCGGGGATATGCGGCTTCCGGAGGCGGAGCGAAAAATATGGGCGCCAGTCAATCCTTATGATGCTGAAAGTCCTTTGCAGCCTTCCGGACTGCTTGGGCCTGTGACGATAAGAGCTTTCTGACCCCTCAGGGAAAGCCGGGGAAACAGGTTGGCAGATAAACTTTGATTCTTTGAAAAAAGGGCTTTTATCCTATCCTCCACGCCCTGAATTTATTGTGTTATTTGACCGTAAACTCAATATGCGCTTTGATTGGATAGTCGTCATTGTAATGAAGCCTGGCTTGATAGCTTCCTGCTGCCATACCATTGAAAACTAATTTTCCATTCATCATACCGGTTGGCCTGACAGGTTTTCCCTCAAGGTACTGATATTGAATTCCATCCGAATCGGAAAGCTCCGCTTTCGTGGGTGGACTAAAGATCCCTACCCAGATGGAAGGCTTTCCAGCGGGAGCAACATAGTGAACCACGATATCCTCCCCTACGGCATAGACTGGTTTGCTCATCACGAGATAAGGCCCGGTGAATGCTACTTCGGTGGTCGCCGATAGCGCTGCTGAGGCGCTGGTCTTATTGACTTGAGGGCTCTTGTCTCGCACCGTGACGATATAGCTGTATTCTGTTTCGGGGTTAAGGCCGGTGTCGGTATAGGATGCGCCCTCCTGCCATCCACTGTCATGACCATCGCCGGTGGTGCAGGTAAAATAGTATTCGACGCCACTGGGGTCCGATGCGGTTGTGGCTACCATGTAGATGGTGGAAGGACTGGTTGCTACCGGAGCGACCTTCATACTCATTTTCCCTGGCAAGGGACTGGTATTATCCAACCTTTTTGTCCGGGCTGAAACGGGGCTGGACGCTGCGCTCGAATTTTGCGCGGGACTATAATCCCGCGTCTTGACGGTATAGGCGTAGACGGTATTCGGCTTCAATCCCGTATCTTCATAAACTCTGCTGCCCTGCCAACCGCTGTCATGGCCAGCGCCAGCGGTGTTGGTAAAGTAATACTGCACCCAACTGTCGTCGGCGGCATTGGCGGCGGTCATGGAAATTGACCTTTCTCCGGTTGCCCCGGGCGGCGTTGAAAAAGTCATCGGGTTGGGCGTCGGTGCTTGCGAATCATCGACGCCGACGACTTCAGGTGGGCCGTCGGGAAAATAGTGATCAATGATGTTCTGTACATTCGACTGAACCAGATTGGCATAAGTCTCGTTGTAGATGTCCCAAATAGCCGCATGTTTACTTTTCGCCTCATCCTCTTTCCCACCCCACCACTGCAGGGCGAACTTTTGAAACGCCCCCTTATCCTGTGGAACCAGGGATTGGTATTTCTTAAGGGTTCGGTAGATATCCATCGAAGGCAAGAGCCTTTCAGCATCGATGGCTTCTTGTAGTGCGGTCGGCTTGTCAGGATGGACACCCCAGAAGTGGAAGAGGGGTCTGATATCAACACCCACGGCTTCGGATAATCTGAGCAGTATGGTGTCGGTTTCCCCATTGTCTATAGGGCTCTTTTCTGTCCCCTCCAACATGTAGGCTTTCCAATAATCGGCCAGCACGTCCCAGCCAAAGAGCCGGGCGACTTCTGCGTAGTCTGCATGACCTTGATGTTGATAATTCTTATCCAATGCATTCATGGTTTTGTTGTTCTTGAAGTCCTGCATCATCATCCAGAAAATTGCAGCATTATCTATGCTGCGGGAAGCATTACCTGAAGGAGCTGATTTTTGAAAGGCTTCATCTAAACTGAAACCCAACTTGCGATTTAAGACGGCCACGTGGAGCAGGTTCACCGTAGACTCGATATCAGTCTCAAGTTTTGGAAAAAGGTAGCCATGCCCCATTTCATGAAATTCAACATAGTCGGCGTGTTTTGGGCTGGTGACAAGGTAATCGTCATGAGCGCCGCCATACGCTTTGTTCGGGTCGTACCATGCGTTCACGGCGGGATACCCTGTAGCGTGGAAGCCAAAAGGAATAGCCAGGTCGACTTGGGCATATAGCGTTTCTTTACCACGCTCAACAGGGAACCCCATTAGCTCATTGGTGGCATCCATGGACATGTCCCATTCCGCCAGCAACGACGCCGGGTCTTCAAGTTTATATATCCAATCGGTGGGGACGTTCATCATAAACTTTTCGGTCTGGAAATCCGCCCATGGCGCTTTGTGGTGCCGTTGTATTTTTTTCCATTCCTCAAGCGTCGTCGTGTGAAAAGGCTTTGCGGAAAAATAAGGTGAAGGAACAGCATTCTTTATCTCAATCTCCACGATGCCGTTATCGGAAAGATGAGGTACCTCGATGTAAATACCGCCGCCAAGGGGACTGGACACCTGGATTTGCGTAGCATTGATATCGAAAAGCAGAGAACTGCGGTCCAGGCGGTACAATTCAGGTAGCCTGAAGAAATCCCATGAATGGCTGCCCACCCTGACCTGGTAGCCTTTCCCTACCAAAGCCTGGGGCACGATGATCGTAGCAACCGTACCGGGTGCCAAATACATACCGGTGGGTTTACGTGCAGGTCTCGTCCAGTACATGGTGTCGCGGCCAAATGATTTCAGGAAGCTTGCATTGATCGTGGCGGTATAGGTCTTTTCGGGATCTTCCAGTGCATCACAAGCACCTGGAAAATAGGCGGATGAGCCAAACTTAAACCCGGAGAAAAGGTCCTCGTTGTCTACAATGTTGGGTCCGGTATAGGTCTTGTCGATGATATTCTGCATCACCGTATACACAGCCCAATGTATATCGCTATCGGAAACGTCCGCTCTCTTGAAGTTTTTAACAGGGCTGTCCGACACCCACAATGGTCCGATTTCAGTATCGTATGTTTTCACAAGTTTGAAGCTGGCTGCGATGATCGCGCGGCTGGCTCCAAAGAAGTCTTTGTTGGCGTCAATGGTAGACTTGTGTTGTGCGATCCCGGAGGGCTCTAAAGAGGCGTCACTTGTTATATGAAGTGTAAGTGAACTGAGCGCCGAAACGAGAGCTTCTTGTCGCATCTGCGCCGGGCTTGGACTACCCGTGGCAAGTTCAGCGTCACCATGGGATGTTACACGGTGTTCTGAATTATCGGATATCTTGTCATATCCTGAATGGGCAATACCGGGGCAATGGACTGTAAGAATAAGGACAGCATAAAACAAAGCATGCCTGGTTTTCATTATCTTTCCTTCTGCTTTAATCTGACTCCACTTATTCAAATCTCTTCATCCACTCCTGCCTTTCCTTGCTGAAAAAATATTCTTTTGACCTGAATGGTGGAACGTGATGCTCCTCAAGTTCAATCAGGGAAACTTCGGGCAGATCAATAGGGTTTGATGGAATAAACCCGGCCAGGTGATGTTTGGTGTCCGCAAATTCCTCGTCAGCGGCCAGGTTGTGCCATTCCTCTGGATCGGAATCGAGCTCATAGAGTTCCTCTGAATCGTCGATGTAGCGGATGTAATGCCAGTTCTCATAGCGGACAGAATAACTGCCATAATCATAGCTGGTGATGACTGGCCTGGATACCGGTTACTTTGGTTTTGCCAACATGGATATCAGGCTGATCCCATCAAAATCGTCTCTTTCCGGAAGGTTACACAGGTCGACGAGGGTCGGATAGATATCCAGCAAGGATGTGAGGTTGGTGGTTGCAACCCCCTTTGCCGAACCTGCTGGTAATTTCTCCAGGTTCCCGGGCACACGCATCATCATCACAGTACGGATTACGTTTTCCCACAGGGCAAATTTGCGCCAGTGCATTTTCTCGCCAAGTTGCCAGCCGTGATCCGACCAGATCACCACGATGGTATTGTCGGCATAGGCACTGCGTTCAAGGGCGTGCAGCAATCTTCCGACCATTTCATCTGCAAATGCTATGGAAGCCAGGTACCCCTGGACAGCCTTTTTCCACTGGTCCGCCTCAATCACGTGTTTGTGATAATTTCCCCCTCGGGTAATGATCTCTTTTGCTACCGGTCCCAGGTCTGACAGATCGTTCTCATAAGTATCAGGCATCTTGATGCTGTCCAGTGGAAAGCGATCAAAATACTTTTGGGGAACGTGCCAGGGAAGATGTGGACGATAAATACCAGCCGCCAGGAAAAACGGTTTGTCGTGTGTTTTCTGGAGTTGCCGGCTAATGTAATTGACCGTCTCGAAGTCACCCGTCTCCTCGTCCGTGATTGTCAAAGGGCCCCAATCAAACATGCCGTACATGATTAAAAATCCTCTGGGCTTATTTTCAGGCTACCGGAATCTTAGCACTGATCGGCAAGTAATTGACTCGACAGGGATTATTTCGGCAACGAGCGAAACACCAGTAACCCCTATCCGGGTCCTTTCAATAAGCCGAAAGAAGGAGGACAATCAATCAAGATGTGGCCCAGGAAATAAAGTAAGAACTTTCAAGAAATGTAATCATCAATTCCAACAAGGAAAGCCCAATGAAGACTGTAAAAAGAGTGATCCGTTTTGATACCCACGGTCCGGCCAATACTGGTATGCCAGCCATGGAACTGGACCGGGCTGACTTTCAGGGGGCATTGCCGGAACAACATTTGCACGAGTACTTCAATGATGACGAACTGGGTTTGAATGCAGGCGTTTGGACCACGACTGATATGCAGGAGGCATTCGGTCCTTATCCTGGTGATGAGATGATGTGGGTTCTTGAAGGCCAGGTTGATATGGTTGATGGCGATGGGAAAGCAACGCACGTCAATGAGGGTGAGACATTCTGTATACGCAATGGCATTCCTGTTAGCTGGAAACAGCTTGGGTTCCTGCGAAAATTCTATATCACCTATGCAGACCCAAAAGCGGACACCCAGGAAATTGACAGCGCAGATGGCGGGGTGGTTGTGCTTAATGCGAAAGCCTTGCAACAGGCTAAGGAAAAAATGGATACCACTGATCCATTTGTGATCAAGGGTGATACCCCTGTACAGCACGACAGCAATGCATTTACCAATGATGCCGGCAATCTTTTCATAGGCATGTGGGATAGCACGGCTTTCGAAAGTGAAATGCTCCCATTCCCCTGTTATGAGTTTGTTCAATTACTGGAAGGGGAAATCACGATTACCGAACAGGACGGAACCGCTAATGTGTTCGTTGCCGGAGACGTTTTCATGGTCCCCGAGGGCACGGTTTGTAGTTGGAAAACCACCGCTTATGTTAAGAAATTTTATTGCATGCTGGATACCTCTGGGTAATTTTCAATAGACGCCAGGCAATATTTATTCCACTCCCGAACACTTTGGAGGTGTTCTATGTTGTTCACATATGATCATTTAGGGCAATCGTTAAAAAGAACTGCCGCAGTGCTCTTACTTATTTTCGCCAGTTCCGGGGCTTTAAGCTCTTCTCAGGAGTTAGGTCCCGAGGTTTACGAGCAATTCAAATTCCGCCATATAGGCCCAATTGGTAATCGAGTCAGTGCAGTCGTCGGTGTTCCTGGTGATCCAAATGTCTACTATGCCGGTGCGGCTTCAGGAGGTATATGGAAAACCATTGATGGTGGCACGAATTGGGAGCCCATTTTTGATGATCAGAAAGTTTCGTCAATTGGCTCATTGGCGATTGCCCCTTCAGATTCCAACGTGGTGTGGGCCGGTACTGGCGAGACCTTCATCCGCAGCAACGTTTCCCAGGGCATGGGCATCTATCGATCCACGGATGCGGGTAAAACCTGGCAGTCCATGGGCCTCGAAAAAACCGGCAGAATCGGCAGGATCGTCATCGACCCGCGTGACCCCGATATCGTCTTTGCTGCCGCGATGGGCCATCTCTATGGACCGCAGCAGGAGCGAGGTGTTTATCGCACACTCGATGGCGGTGAGACCTGGGAGCGCGTGCTTTTTGTGGACGAGAACACCGGTGCTTCTGATATTGCCATGGACCCAAATAATCCTCGGATTCTCTTTGCTGGCATGTGGGAGATGCTCATAAAGACCTGGGGCCGGTGGAGCGGAGGGCCGGGCAGTGGTCTTTATATGTCTCGGGATGGTGGCACTACATGGAAGCCCCTCACAGGCAATGGGCTACCGGAAACCGAGATGGGCAAAATCGCTGTATCTGTTGCACCGAGCGACTCGAACTATGTCTATACCCTCATTGAGACTGAAGACGAGGGGCTCTGGAAATCAGTTGATGGCGGTTCGACCTGGAAACATGTGAACCATGATCGTGTCTTGATGAATCGACCTCTTTACTACACCAGGGCGACCATCGCTCCCGATGATCACAATGAGATATATACTATTGCCGGCGTTGTCTCCAAATCCCTCGATGGTGGTGAAAACTTCAGCAGAGTCAGAAACATGATCGGTGGAGACAATCACGACATGTGGATCGATCCCCTCATCCCCAAACGCATGATCGTGGGAAACGATCAGTACGTCAGTATTTCCACCAACGGAGGAAAAAACTGGCGTGGCATCTCTTTGCCCATTGCTCAGATGTACCACGTGTATGCTGACAATCAGATCCCCTACTATGTCTATGGTAATCGGCAGGATGGCAACTCATTCCGGGGCCCCAGCAACAGCCTCACCCGTGGAAAAATACCCTCAGGGTTGTGGCATTCCGTGGGTGGTTCTGAATCCGGTTTTGCCATTCCGGATCCTGTTGACTCCAATATTGTCTGGTCTGGTATTTTCGATGGATTGCATCGCTATGACCTCCGTACGGGTCACAGTCGTGCCGTTGACGTTTGGCCCGTCACCAATTATGGCTGGGCCGCCTCTACCGCCAAGTATCGCTGGCAGTGGACTTTCCCCATAGCCATATCACCGCACGATCACAACAGGGTTTACGTTGGCAGCCAATATTTGCACAAGACAACCAACGGTGGAGAGCGTTGGGAAGTCATCAGCCCCGATCTCACAGAAAATGACAAGACCAAGCAGCAGCTAACTGGAGGAATCACTCGCGAGGATACGCCCCCTACCTATTACGGTACGCTTTTTGCTATAGCCGAGTCTCCCCTTGAAGAGGGTGTCATCTGGACAGGGAGTAATGATGGTTTGGTGCATGTGACTCGGGATGGTGGTTCCAACTGGACCGATGTGACCAAAAACATTCCCGACCTTCCACGCTGGGGCACGATAAGCAACATAGAGCCATCTTGGCATGACGCTGCCACTGCCTACATCACTGTCGACCTGCACCAGGTCAACAACAGAAAGGCATATGTCTACAAGACCACCGACTATGGAAAGCGCTGGAAATCGATCAGCTCGGATATTCCCAAGAGTGAGTTGAGCTATGCCCATATTGTAAGGGAAGATCCGAAGCGCAAGGGTTTGCTCTACCTGGGAACAGAGAATGCTTTGTATGCGTCTTTCAATGATGGCAAGAACTGGCTTGCGTTACAAAACAACCTTCCGCATGCACCTGTGCACTGGCTTACCATCCAGGAGCATTTCGGCGACCTGGTTATTGGTACCTATGGCCGGGGGTTTTGGATTCTCGACGATATCACGCCACTGCGACAGATCACGACGGAGGTCATCGGATCCGATGTGCACCTCTTTTCTCCCAGAGATGCGTATCGATTTCGTTTTAAGGAACCTCATGTCGCAGACCCGCACGACCAAAGCAGCGGTGAAAATCCGCCTTACGGAGCTTCGATTAATTACTACTCGGGCACTGAGTCGAAGGATAAGGTTGAAATTAGCATCCTGGATGCACAGGGGCAAACGATACGGACGCTGAAAGGAGCAAGAAAGCCGGGCATCAATCGTATTTGGTGGGATCTACGCTATGAAGCATCAACAAAGGTCAAGCTAAGAACAAGTCCTGTTGGGAATCCACATGTAACGGTGGGGCCTGAGGGATGGAGACCTACGGACGGAGGAAGTGGGATGAAACCGCTGGTGGTCCCGGGAACCTACACAGTCAAACTCGTTGCCGACGAGAAGGAAATCACGCAGACCCTCGTTGTAAGAAAGGACCCGAATTCAGCTGGGACTACAGATGACATTGAGGCTCAGATGGAAATATTGCTGGAGATCCGTGAAAATCTGGCCTCCGCTGCGCGCATGGTTAATCAAGTCGAGTGGATCAGGAAGCAGATTTATGATCTTCAGGAAGTTCTCAAAGGTGATGAAAGCGCTAAATCAGTTATTGAGAAAAGCAAGGAGCTTGATGAGGAGTTCATTGCTTTCGAGGATAAACTCATCCCGGTGGGGTATTCCGGCAGCTACGCTCGTGATGGTCTGCGTTGGCCTGAAATGTTCTACACCAGGTCCTCAAGCCTTGCCTCTGGTATAGCGCAAGCGGATTTTCCACCGACCACGCAACAGAAACAGGCACACGAGTTTCTTAATGACCAACTCTCTTCTTATGAGAAGGAATTTAGACAACTTACTGGTAAACGTCTCAACGATTTCAATAAGCTGATGAGGAAAAGAGATTTCCCTACCATCTTTGCTGGAATTGTTTCAGAGGAGTGAAAAAAGAAACTTCGTTATAACGATAGCCTACACAGGGCAGATATAGATGACCACGTCAAAACTTAGCTACTTGGTTGCTGTTTTTTTTACATTTAGCAGTATTGCTACCTGTTGGGCATCTGAAAAAAACTCAACAGTGCCCGACTGGGAAGATCCTCAGATCATAAGTCGCAATAAAGAGCCAGGGCATGCTTATATGCGTCCTTATGCTGAAGAGAAAAATCTTTTAAATAAAAAAGCATCTAGCCGAATTCAATCTCTGAACGGTCAATGGAAATTTTTGTGGGCAGGGCATCCTGATTCACGTCCTGCGGAGTTTTATCGAACGGACTATGACGTTAGTCAGTGGCCAGCTATTGATGTTCCCGGTAACTGGCAAACACAGGGTTATGGCCGGCCAATTTATTCCAATCGCCCCTATCCATTCGCCAAGGATCAGCCAAGGGTTATGTCTGAGCCACCTGATGACTATACCAACTACTTTGATCGAAACCCGGTGGGCAGCTACAAACGCAAGTTTATTGTCGATGCCGGTCTGAAAGAAAAGCAAATATTTATTGAATTTCAAGGCGTGAAATCAGCGTTTTACCTGTGGGTTAATGGCAATAAGGTTGGTTACAGCCAGGGTAGTATGACGGCGGCAGAGTTTGACATTACCGGGTACCTGGTTGCAGGTGAAAATGACCTTGCCGTCGAGGTGTATCGCTGGTCCGACGGCAGCTACCTGGAAGACCAGGATATGTGGCGATTCAGTGGCATATTCAGAGATGTCAATTTGATTGCTCGTACAGAAGTGTTTCTGGAAGACTTCCAAATCAACACCAGCTTAAAAAACAACTACCAGGACGCCGATCTATCGATTGATTTTGTTTTTGATAACCAGCTTGGCGTTGAAGCGATTAAAGATTATCAACTTGAAATGAGCCTGTTTTCACCTGAAGGCGAATTACTTCATAAACAGAAGGGACAGATTGATCAGTCACAAGACAAATTGATGGGCAAGCTGGAGTTGGAAGTGCCTGGTATCAGTCTCTGGAGTGCAGAATCACCCAGCCTTTATTCAATGATGTTAACCGTGCTGGATAACATGGGTAAGCCACTTGAATTCATCCCATGGACCTTTGGCTTCAGAGAAATAAAAGTCGAAGATAATCAATTTTGGGTCAATGGCCGCTCAATAAAAATCAAAGGTATTAATCGGCATGAGCATCACCCCAGAATGGGCCGATACCTGGACACGAAAACCATGGAACTCGACATGAAATTGCTTAAACAGGGCAATTTCAACCTGGTTCGCAACTCTCACTATCCCAATGATCATCGCTGGTACCGGTTAGCCGATCAGTATGGAATCTATATTTTTGATGAAGCGAATCAGGAAAGTCATGATTATAAGCAGGCCAATACAATACTGGGGGACAATCCTGACTGGACCAGCGCGCATGTCGATCGTGCAGTATCCATGGTGCAGGCCAATAAGAACTATTCATCAATCGTTATCTGGTCTTTGGGTAATGAGGGCGGCTCCGGACTCAACCTCAGGGCTATGAGAGAGGCCGTACTGGCGATTGATACCAGTCGTCCGGTTTTTTCCGACACCGATCGCTCAGTATCGGATATCCATGACAGGGGTTATCGCACGACCACCAATGTCTTTGAGTGGATTGAGGAGGCCAGGGAAAACAACAAACCGTTCATGCAGCGTGAGTACGCCCATGCAATGGGCAATTCACTTGGTAATCTGCAGGAACATTGGGAGGTAATCTATGCCGAGCAAGGCTACATAGGTGCTGCAATTTGGGATTGGGTCGATCAGGGACTCGCCAGGCTGAAGAATACTGCAATGGTCAGTTACGGTCCCCGACCCGAGAAATTGACCCTTGATCACGATCGTGAAGTATGGGCATACGGCGGTGATTTTGGGGATAAGCCAACCAATGCTGAATTCCTGTTAAATGGCATCGTTTCACCGGATAGAAAGCCTTATCCCAGTTATTTTGAGGCCAAAAAAGTGCTGCAAAATGTCTGGTTTGAGCAAACAGCCGAGCCCAATGAGGTCAAGATAACCAATCGCCATGATTTCACAAACCTCTCCGCTTACGACATCACCTGGCAAGTAAAGGATACGGAAAAAAGCCTTGCAGAGGGTCAGTTGAAACTAAGCTTGTTACCGGGGCAATCCAAGCTGGTTGAAATACCTTTTGTTGCTGATAAAGAAGATGGTTTCAAAGAGCTATTATTGGAATTGTCAGTTCGTACGAAGGTTGACAGCCTCTGGGCCGAGCAAGGGTTTGAGCTTGCCTATGAACAATTCACGATGTCACCTTATCGTTTTCCTGAGAAGCTTGCCCAAATAGGTCAGCCACTCAAAGTTCATCAATCGGATGACACAATCACCATAGCATCCAAACAGACCAGATTGGCAATCGACAAGGTGACTGGCGAGTTAAACAGTTACCAGATTGACGGGCAGGAGTTGTTAGTCCGGCCACTGGCACCGTATTTTTGGAAACCTCTGAACAACAACCAGGGACGTAACCAGTTTATCGAAAGAATGACTCCCTGGTTAAGAGCGGCTGCCTATCGCCAGGTAAATTCCGTTACCGTGAACACCTTGAGCAAGAACCTGGTAGAAGTGAAGGTGATCGCACGCCTGGTTGCAAACCATGCTCTGTATACCCTGACTTACCGGATCAGTGGCGAGGGAGAAGTACAGGTCACTGGTGAATACAACCCGGACCCGGCACGCATCCAGCATGAGTTCATGCCAAAATTTGGCATGAGGCTGGCGCTTGATTCATCCTTATCTCAAATTGACTGGTACGGCCGTGGGCCATTTGAGAACTATCCTGATAGAAAAACCGCCGCCAGAATAGGTCATTACCAGAAAACACTTGAGACCTTTCAGGTGCCCTATATTTCTGCCACGGACAGCACCAATCGAAGTGATGTCAGGCACTTGAGTTTTTCAAACGAACAGGTTCAATTAAGCGTGGAAGGCCTGCAGCCATTCAATTTCAGGGCCTGGCCCTACGATGAATCCGACCTGTATTCGCCAATGGACAGACAGGAACGCTACTCAACGGTCAACATGATACGCCGCAAACATTATTATGAATTGCCAGAGAGAAACCTCATTAACGTTAACCTGGATCTTGCCATTCATGGCGTTGGTGGCGACAACAGCTGGGGCGCGAAAACCATGGAAAAATACCATGTCCAGGCAGATAAACCACTGAGTTTCAGCTTTATTATGAAGGCCTCTGAAAAATAATGGTTTGCAGGGCACTACTGGCCCACTTAATTTGACACTGAAGCGAAGGTCTGTCGTCGGTCCTACCAAATTCTCGGGATATCTTCTTCCCACGCTTTTTCTCTGACCAGGCTACCGTTTTCTTCCAGTGTTCTCTTGTACCTGTAAAAGAACGTTTTTTCATCACTTGTAAAATCAAGTACGCTGGTCCACTTGAGCGTCCGGTTCTCCAGTACTACTGAGATCTCGTAAGTGCTCTGAACACTGGCATTTGCAGGATTGTCGTCACTCACCTTGCTCGTTATTGATTCCACGTTGTGATGAACCCCCCATGGATATTTATAACTACCCGAATTCGTTGCAAATACAGTTGTGGTCCTGGTCCGTTCGTTGCGTACAATTTCCTTAATTTCCGGATAGCCGGAAGGGGTTTCTGACGCGATGGATTTATAACCGTCTAATTTTGGACCAGCTACGGGTTTTGGAAAAGGCTTTGCAAGTGGCGTTGGATTGATGAGAACGGGCAATTTCAAGAATGACTTTCCATGGTCATCTGATCTGATTGTTGTTGTCATGTTATATGGAGAAGGCCAAATCGTCGGCCATTGGGAATTGTTAACGGCGAGTCGAATCCTGTGTCCCTTTTGAAACGTCCATGAAGTGGCGTGCAAGTCAATTTCAATCGTGTAAATTTTGTCCTTGGTCAGTTGGATTGGTTTTTCTGCAGATTCCACGTGGTTGGCATTAAAACCAGCACCCGTGATGTGTGTAACCATACCGTTTGGTGCCACATCAGACAGCCTCACCAACCAATTTGCTGCCGGAGCATCCACCGTGGTCTGCAATGTCACCTGTGGGAAACCAACGATCTCAAGACTCTCTGTGATCAGTTCCGAGTCGTAAACCAGGCTGTGTGCATCTGCGTCCTTTTGATCAGGGAACCAATCGCCCCACCACGCTGCAACCCCACTGGCATCGACGCCAGTCGGGTTGTATATCAATGAATGCTCAAATTTCTCTGGCGTGGCAACCAGATCATGATCTTGATTCAAATACAATAATGAATCATTGGTTTCTGGCCATGTATCAGAGCTGTACCACCGGCCTGGAATATAAGTCAGGTCCACTCCCGGTGGGTGCCAGTCCCGCTGGTAATAATAGACCGATGGCTCTTCTAAAATACCTGTGTCCTTGCCCTTCAACCAATGGTCCAGCCAACGCACCACCATCTCGCGCCATTCGATGGCCGGTTCCGGGTACGCATTGTGCGGGAAGGTGTGATTCCATGGGCCCAGTAGTGCTTTGTAAGGCACATCGGCATTTTGAGCCATCCTGGGTACGATATCCCGGTACCCATCGTAATATCCACCGACAAGAAAAACCGGGATATCGATTGAAGAATAGTCTTCATTCAAAGATGCCCTGTTCCAGAATGGACCATCTGCCTGCTGTTTCTTGTATTTCAACAACCACGGTTCGGTGTCAAACCGGTTTTTGAAATAGTCCCCTTCAATATTGAAATCGGGTGGCCCGGGTATGATGTTCCCCAGGTCCATCATCAATTCATAAGCATCGATGTGATTCATCCCATCCATGTAATGGACATCATCCTCGTAGATGTCATCGGTAGACATACACGAAATAATGGTTTTCAGTGCGCTCGGATGCCGCATCGCCATGTGAAGGCCATTGAAGCCACCCCATGAAATTCCAAACATCGCAATATTTCCAGTCGAGAAATACTGCCTGGATAACCAGTCGATGATCTCCTCTCCATCCAATTGCTCTTGTTCCGAATATTCTCCATCGACCAATTTGCCTTCACTCCGGCCCGTTCCTCTCATGTCGACCCTTGCAACGACGTACCCATGCTCGACAAAGTACGCAAAAGTACCCAGCCGCCCGGGCCTGCCTTCGTCTTTTCGATAGGGTAAATATTCCAGTATCACAGGGAATCTTTCGTTCTGCTTCATGTCCGCTGGCATATACAAATCGACGGCTAGATTTGTTCCGTCCTTCAATGGAATCCATACTTCCTTTATTTGAACATTGCCAGCAATCACCACTTGATCCTGCCCAATCACCTGGTCTTGAATAAAGAACAGGCTTAACAAAAGCACCAGGGCGGTACGAGTACTGATTTTTTTAATTGAAATTTGATTACGCATAATTGTTAATCCAAATAAAAAACAGAAATGAGTCCAGTTACGGGCAACTTAGTTTTCAATACTAACGGGTATCCGGCCGTACACGCGGGTGCCATTCGAGCGGGAACTCGGGATGCTCAACCCTTGCCGACTCAAGCAGTGTCGTTAATTGCCGCACGATATCCGGGTATTGTTGCGCGACGTCATGCTGCTCGCCGATATCGGTAACCAGGTCGTACAGCTCAGGCGGCTCACCCAGAAACCGGACCAGCTTCCAGTCACCCGACCTCACGGCCTGGATCGGGCCTTGTGATTCATTGAACTCCCAGTACAGAAACTCGTGTTGCTGTTGGTCCTCGTTGTTACCCAGCAGTGTTGGCAGGAACGAAATCCCGTCGGAGTCTGGACAGGTCTGAAGCTGGCCAAGCTCGCAAAACGTCGGCAGTACATCCCAGAACGCCCCGATATGCGAAGACACCGTATTCGCCGGAACGGTACCGGGCCACCAGGCGATCGTCGGCATGCGGATTCCGCCTTCATACAGGTCGCGTTTCATGCCGCGCAACGGGCCATTGCTGTCAAAAAAACCCTTGTCGTATTCGTGCCCGTTATCTGACGTAAACAGAATCAGGGTGTTTTCGGCGATGCCTTTTTCCTCGAGCAGCACCTTTATCCGGCCGATATCCCTGTCCATACGCGAGATCATACCGGCGAAGGTCGTATGGCCTTCCGGGTCGTGCTTGTAATGACCATGAGTATTCATTTTGCGTTCGGGCCAGCCGAGACCGAGGTAGGGTTGTTTTGAATCCTCCGGCACCGTGATGGCCATATGCGGAATCGTGTAAGCAAGATAGAGCAGGAAAGGCTTTTCATCCTGTTGCCCCTCGATGTACTCGAGTGCCTTTTGGGTGAAGAGGTCGTGTGTGTACTGGCCCGAGTTGGTTTCGTAATTGTTACCATCCAGCAAGTAGATGTCGTTATTTTCGTAAAGCCCGTGCCAGTAATAGTGGTGAGCGTCACCATGGTGTTTATAGCCGAAGAAATAATCGAATCCCTGCTGCAATGGCATAGCTGGATTGGTTGCAAGCTCGGTTACCCTTTTGTCCTCAGCCATCCCCCACTTGCCGATGATGGCGGTCGAATAGCCGGCATCGTGCAGGATCTCGGAAAACAGGTGATCTCCCGAACTGAAATCAACCGGATGCCCGCTGCTGGTCCAGCGGGGGTTTTCCCGGACCGGGCTATGACCGCTATGCAGTCCCGTGAGCAGGCTGGCACGTGAAGGCGCACAAACAGTCGACCCCGCATAAAAATCAGTAAAGCGAATGCCCTCGGTGGCGAGTTGATCGAGAACCGGTGTGCGCACTTTTAACTGGCCGTAGGAGCCCAGATCGCCATAGCCAAGATCGTCGGCGACGATTAGGATAATGTTGGGCCGTGCCGATGCACCGACCGGGACTGCTGCGTCGGCAGGTCCGCAAAGTAACAGTGTGGACAAACCGACCAAAGGGGCAATAATAGTCATTAAGTAGTTTGACATATGCATTGACCAATTTTAGAGGTTTTTGAGAGAATATGAAAAGATCATGACCACTTCTTATTCAAAACTTCTTTGCCTGTCGGCTCTTGTCCTGCAGATCCTTTCGGCCTGCAATCCGGACAATCCGGCAAACGCTGTCGATTCGGTGAAAGATAAAACCACCCCGCTCCCCAATATCGTCATTTTTTACGTCGATGACCTTGGCTATGGCGACGTCGGCAGCTATGGCGCCATCGGCGTTGAGACACCGAATATCGACCGCCTGGCCGCCAATGGCGTGCGTTTCACGGACGCGCACAGTTCAGCCGCGACCTGCACGCCATCACGATATTCCCTGCTCACCGGCGAGCATGGTTTCCGACGTAATGCGGCGATCCTGCGGGGCGATGCTCCGCTGTTGATACCCACTGATAAACCAACACTACCTGCGATGCTGAAACGCGCCGGTTACACGACTGCGGTGGTCGGCAAGTGGCATCTGGGCCTGGGTGATGGTGATTTGGACTGGAATGCAGCGATCAGGCCTGGTCCACTGGAAATCGGATTCGACTACGCCTTTCTGCTGCCAGCAACGGGCGACCGGGTGCCCACTGTGTATGTTGAGGATCATCAAGTCGTCAACCTGGATTCTGCAGATCCGATTGAAGTCAGTTACAAAGAAAAGGTCGGGAGTCGGCCGACGGGTTACGAAAACCCCGAGTTAATGCGCTACAAGGCGGATTCGCAGCACAGCAAGACGATCGTCAACGGTGTGAGTCGCATCGGTCACATGGGTGGTGGTGAGTCCGCACTGTGGATCGACGAGGAATTCCCGGATGTGTTTTCGGCCAAGGCAGCCGAGTTCATACGTGCCAACAAGGACGGGCCTTTCTTTTTGTTTCATTCGTTCCACGACATACATGTTCCACGACTACCCAATCCACGATTTAAGGGCAAGAGTACGATGGGCCCTCGCGGCGATGCCATTGCGCAGACGGACTGGATTGTTGGAGCACTGGTAGACGAACTCGAGGAACTCGGCATCAGTGATCGTACCTTGCTTATTTTTACCAGCGACAATGGCCCGGTCCTCAATGATGGCTATGAAGATCAGGCCGTGGAGTTACTCGGCGAACACAAACCTGCGGGACCGTTACGCGGCAGCAAGTACAGCGCATATGAAGGTGGCACGCGTGTGCCAACAATTACCTACTGGCCCGGCAAGATAAAGCCCGGCAGCAGTGATGCGCTCGTCTCCCAGCTCGATATTTACGCATCGATCGCCAGGCTTGTGGACGAAGAGCTGAGCGATCATGAGGCCACCGACAGCCGCGACCAGCTCGCCGTGTGGCTCGGCCAATCTAATGCGGGCAGGGATTACCTGGTCGAAGAGTCGGTTGGTGGACTGGTGCTGCGCTCTGGCTCGTGGAAGTATATTCCGGGGGTGGAAAACCCACGCAGGGGCACAAATACCAAGGGTGTCGAGGTCGGCTTTGCAAAAGTGCCACAGCTTTATGAGCTTGGCACCGATATTGGCGAGCAGGTCAATCTTGCAGCAAAGAATCCGGGGCTTGTCAGTACTTTGCAATTGCAGTTTGAGCGTATTGTCGGGGATACCTATCGGCCAGGTCTGGAAGAACAAGGCCAAGAATGAAAATCAAAATCCTGGGGTTAGTAATAATTTGCTTCCTGATAATCTCCTGCCAACAACAGGAGGGTAAGACTCCGGCTCAGCGACCCAATGTACTTTTTATACTGGTGGATGATCTTGGTCTTAATGACCTGGGCTTTACGGGCAGTGAGATTTACGAAACCCCCAATATTGATAAATTGGCCAGCCAGGGAATGAGCTTTACCCAGGGCTATGCTGCCAGCCGTGTATGCAGTCCATCCCGGGCAAGTATTTTTACCGGGAAATTCACCGCGAGACATGGCATTACCGATTGGATTGGCGCCAAATCTGGAACCCAATGGCGTTCAAAAAACCGGCATGACAGACTTCTTCCTGCTAAGTATATTAACAAGATACAGGATGATGATTATATATTACCTGAGGTTATGAGGGCGTCGGGATACAAAACGTTCTTCGCCGGGAAATGGCATCTTGGTCCAGAAGGATCATATCCGGAAGACCACGGTTTTGAGAAAAATGTTGGTGGTTGGGAATCAGGTGCGCCCAAAGGAGGCTATTTCTCACCGTGGATAAACCCCAATCTTGAAAATGAACAAGAGGGAGAGAATTTGTCCATGCGTCTTGCCCGTGAAACCGCTGGTTTTATCAAAGAGAACAAAGATGCTGCTTTTTTTGCCTTCCTTTCTTTTTATGCCGTTCATGCCCCTATCCAAACAACACAGGAAAAGTGGAACAAGTACAGAGAAAAGATAAGGCGTCAGGGCATTAAGGACAATGGATACAAAATGGAACGTGTACTTCCCATAAGACAAGTACAAGACAACCCTGTTTATGCAGGGTTGGTGGAAAGCACAGATGATGCTGTGGGTGTTGTGTTGACTGCCCTGAAAGATTTGGGACTGGAGGACAATACCATTGTGATTTTTACGTCTGATAATGGAGGTGTTGCATCGGGTGATAACTACTCCACATCAAACCTGCCATTGAGAGGGGGCAAGGGATATCAATGGGAAGGTGGTATTCGCGAGCCATATTTTATAAAAGTGCCATGGTTAGAAGGTGAAGCGGGACAACATAACTATCCGGTAACAGGCACAGATTTCTATCCGACCATTCTTGACCTGGCAAATATTGACTTGCTTCCCGAGCAACATGTAGACGGAATAAGTCTGAAGCCGCTGCTTGAAAACAGTGCCATTGACATGCCCGACAGGCCACTTTTCTGGCATTACCCACATTATGGCAATCAAGGGGGAGAGCCCTCTTCAATCATTAGAGACAACAATTGGAAACTGATTCACTATTGGGAAGATGGAAGAAACGAACTGTATAACCTGAAATCGGATCCTTATGAACAAACTGATCTTGCCGATCAAAATCCCCAGATGGCTGAGCAGCTGGCAAACAAACTTGATTCATGGTTAACAGGAGTCAATGCTCAACTTCCGGTTGAAGACCCGGAATACGACCAGGAAAAAGCGCAAAAACGGCACGATATGATTGTTAATGAGTTATTGCCTAAACTGGAACAAGAACGAAAGGATATGCTGTCAGCAGATTTTGAACCTGATGATGATTGGTGGGGAAGCAAAGTCACCGTTGATTAACTGACCCCAATTCTCTCAGGCTGACACAGCCAGCAGTTCTTTTGCTTTGCGAACGGCCGCACTGGCGTCGGGCGCATAGCCATCGGCGCCAATACTATCCGCATATTCCTGGGTTACGCCAGCCCCACCGACCATCACTTTAACCTGGTCACGTACGCCGGCGCTTTCCATCGCCCGGACAGTGTTACCGATCATGGGTATGGTCGTGGTCAGCAGCGCGGACAGGCCAACCAACTGGGCATCTGACTTCTGAATAGCTTCGATGAATTTTTCCGGCGGAACATCGACACCCAGATCGATAATTTCATAACCGGCACCTTCAAGCATCATGCCAACCAGGTTCTTGCCGATATCATGCAGATCGCCCTTCACGGTGGCGAGAATGGCTTTACCTACGGGCTCTGTACCAGCTTCCGTGAGGTAGGGGCTCAGGATGTCCATAATGCCCCGTGTGCCCAGGGCAGCGGCCATCATCTCCGGTAGGAAATATTCACCTTCTTCGAATAATTGGCCAACGACGTCCATGGCTGGCACTACACCATTGAGGATGATGTACTGTGCGTCGTATCCCTCGGATAAGGCCTCCTGACTTATGGCGACAGAATCCTCAAGATCGCCTTCGATAATAGCCTCTCGCATATCCAGAATGACCGGCGGCAGTGCCTCTTCTGCTTGTTGCATCGCTGCCGCTTCCTCGGGCATAAGGGCGCGGGCAGGCATGGCGTCCGGGCTGGTACTGACCACGAGCGGTTTCTCTAGTGGTTCGCTGTAAACATAATCTTCAGCGCGTTGGCCCACGCCGCCTGAACCATAGTCGCCGTACTCCTGTAGCGTTTCCCACATGGTCATCACGTTTTGCGGCGGTACATTGGCCTGGACATTGTGAACCGTAGCAGCAATGAATCCCCCACCCGGGCCCAAATCGTCAATACGGCGGCGCACTTCATCCCGGACCTGTTGTTCTGTACCATCTGTAAACACACCCTGGGTATCGACCAGTCCACCCCAGAAAGTGATATCTTTGCCAAAGTCCCGTTTCAGAGCTGAAGATTCCATACCCGTAGCGCTGACCTGCACCGGATTGATGATGTCGATGCCGATCTCAATCATGTCGGGGATGATCTCCCGGATAGCGCCGCAGCTATGGAAGAAGATCTTGGCGTCGGTGCGCGCCTTGATAAAATCCATAATCTTTTTGTGGCGGGGTTTGATAACCTCGCGGTAAATCTGGGGGCTGATAAGTAAATCAAATTGGCCGGCCAGATCATCCGCTTCCTGAACCACATCCGCATATTCACCCACTATGGGCAGTGCTATTTCCCAATAGGCCATTTTTAAATCGATGATCGTATCCATGAGATAGGTCAGCCAATCAAGATTGGTGACCATGTCAGGATAGAATTTGGCAAACCCGCGTACCCAGGCTGTTATTTCGATAAATCCAGCCGCCAGACCGCCA